>JANXXA010000108.1 GCA_025350885.1 Phenylobacterium sp. | reverse complement strand
CAACTGGCAGTAACAGCAACCCTGGCCGTGCTGACATTCTTCAGCGTGTTCATCCTTGGCTTCGTCAAGCATGGCCCACGGTTTCTGGGCCTCTTCTGGGTTTCCGGAATGGGCATCTTCGGCGGCATCGCGATGGTGCTGATTGAGATGATTTCCTACTTCGTGCGCCCGCTGACCTTGGCCTTGCGTCTGTTCGGCAACATGCTGGGTGGCCACGTGGTGATGAGCCTGTTCGGCTCTTTCGTGGTCGCGCTCGCGATCGTCGGGCTTTCCGGCGGGCTGGCGACACTCGCCTTCATTCCCAGCATTCTTTCCTTTGCGATGATCGTGGGACTGACCGGCCTGGAGCTGGTGGTGGCGATCCTTCAGGCCTTCGTCTTTGCGGCGCTGGCGACCGTCTATCTCAACGAGGTCGTGAACTTTGGTCACGGCCACTAATCCCAACCTGAATTCGACAAGAGGACTACCCCTATGGAACCCCACGCCGCTGTCGCTTCCGTGATCGACTTCCATTCCTCCGCCAAGCTGATCGGCGCGGGCCTCGCCGCCATGGGCATGATCGGCGCCGGGGTCGGCCTCGGCATCCTGTTCGGCAGCTATCTTCAGGCCGCCATCCGCAACCCGGCGGGCGCCTCCAGCCAGCAGACCATGCTGTTTCTCGGCATGGCGCTCACCGAAACCATGGGCCTGTTCGCCTTCGTGGTCTCGCTGCTCATCCTGTTCGGCTCCTAAGCTTCCTCAGGAGACTGATCGCCGATGGCGACCGAAACCCAAGACGGCACGGCGTCGGCCGAGGCCCACGCCGCTGGTCTGCCGCAGTTCGACCTCCAGTGGTGGCCGGGCCAGATCGCTTGGTTCCTGATCATGTTCCTGGTCGTACTGGCGTTCGTCCGCCTGTTCGCCGCGCCGCGTGTGGGCGGCACGATTGAGGTGCGCGAGGAGAAGATCAGCGGCGACATCGCTGACGCACGGCGGCTCAGGGATGAAGCTGAGGCTCAAGCCGCCGCTGCGGCGGCGGAGACGGCTCAGGCCCGCGCCGCCGCCCAGCGCGTCGCCGCGGATGCCCGCGCCAGAGCCCAGGCCGAGGTGACGGCCAAGCTCGGCGAGGAAGAAGCCAAACTTGCCGCCAAGGGCGCCCAGGCCGAAGCCAGAATCGCCACGGCGCGTGACGCGGCGATGGCCAACGTCGCCGCCATCGCCGCCGACGCAGCGGGCGCCATCGTCGGCAAGCTCACCGGCCGCGCCGCCAGCCCGGCGGAACTCGCCGCCGCCAGGGGATCCTGAAACGATGGAACTGATCACCGACGCCCACTTCTGGGTCGGCGCCGCCTTTATCGTGTTCCTGGCCGTCCTGGTCCTGGCCGGCGTGCACAAGTTCGCCTGGAAGGCCCTGGGCGATGCCGGCGACAAGGTCCGCGCCCAGCTGGATGAGGCCAATCGCCTGCGGGAAGAGGCTCAGTCGCTGTTGGCCCGGATCCAGGCCGATCGCGAACAGTCGGAAAAGCTGGCTGCCGAGATCATGGCCAATGCTCAGGATCAAGCCACACGCATGCAGGCCGAGGCCCAGGTCCGGCTTGCCGAGCAGATCGAGCGCCGGGGCCAGCTGGCCGAGCGCCGCATCGCTACCGCCGAGGCTCAGGCCGCAGCGCAGGTGAAGGCCGCCGCCGGCGAGCTCGCGGCCAATCTGGCCGAACAGGTGCTGTCGGCCCGTCTTGTGGGCGCCAAGAGCGATCCTCTGATCGACGTCGCCATCGGCCAGCTGGCCGGAAAGCTGCAATAGCCTCCGACGCCGTCGCTAAGCGGCTCGCGTCCGCATGCGGCGGCCCAGGTAGCGCCGGCAGCGCACGCCAAAGCGTGCGCGCTTCGGCAACACCAGTCGCTCAAGGCGCAGGTACTGTTGCCACATAACCGGGATGATCTCCGGGTCGCGGCGCATCAGCCGGCGGATCGGAAAGACCATCTTCGGATGCGCGCGCTGCGCCTTCAGGAACTGGCGCTTGGCCTTGAAGGAATTGCGCAGCACGATCATCAGGCCGATGACCAGCAGCGGCAGTCCAAGGTGCCCGGGCAGGGCCACCAGAGGCAGGGCCAGGAGCATGAGCGCAATCCCCAGCCCAAGCAGCAGCCAGCGCCCCACGCGACCAGCCAGGTCGCGGGCAAATTCGTCGGAGGCGCGCTGCACGCGCAAAGAAGGCATGGCGAAAGTCACTGGGAGCTAAACCTGGGGGCACGCGGAAGGTTCAATCGAAACCGCCGCCGTGCCAACTTGATATGCGAACGACCTTAGGAGTCGTAAAGGCGCCAGCCGGTTAAATTTTGCTCACGTCGAGCTATTCAGCAGCCAATGGCGCCGGCGCCACAGTTGTGGGCTCGGGGCGCCACGCGAGTTTCGGCTTTCGAGCGGCCATGGTTTCGTCCAGGCGGCGCAGGGGCGCGAGATAGGGCGCACCGGTGAACCTCTCGGTATCGCCGGCCTTGGCGGCGCGAGCCAGAGCCAGCAGGGCATCGCAGAACCTGTCGAGTTCTCGCCGCGACTCAGTCTCGGTGGGTTCGATCAGCATCGCGCCATGCACCACCAGCGGGAAATACATGGTCATCGGGTGGAAGCCCTCGTCGATCATCGCCTTGGCGAAGTCGAGGGTGGTGATCCCGCAGCCCTCCAGCCAGCTGTCGTCGAACAGGGCCTCGTGCATGCAGGGGCCATCTGGAAAGGCCGGGGTCATCTCGGCCGACAGCCTGGCCTTGACGTAGTTGGCGTTGAGCACGGCGTCCTCGGCCACCTGGCGCAGGCCGTCGGCGCCGTGGCTGCGCATGTAGGCGTAGGCGCGGACGAACATGCCCATCTGGCCCTGGAAGGCGCACATGCGGCCGAAGGCGGCGGCGGCCTCGTCGCGGGCGTCCTCGACCAGGGTCAGGCCGGCGGGGCCGTGGACGATCCAGGGGGCCGGGGCGAATGGGGCCAGGGCGGCCGAAAGCACCACCGGACCGGCGCCCGGTCCGCCGCCGCCGTGCGGGGTGGAGAAGGTCTTGTGCAGGTTGATGTGCATGGCGTCGACGCCCAGGTCACCGGGGCGGACGCGGCCGACGATGGCGTTGAAATTGGCCCCGTCGCAGTAGAAATATGCGCCAGACGCGTGCGCGACGCGCGCGATCTCGATCACCTCGCGCTCGAACAGGCCGCAGGTGTTGGGGTTGGTGACCATGATCGCGGCGACGTCGGGGCCGAGCTTTGCGGCGAGGTCGGCGAGGTCGACGCGGCCGTCGGCGGTCTGGGCGATCTCCTGGACGGAGTAGCCGACGAAGGCGGCGGTGGCGGGGTTGGTGCCGTGGGCCGAGGTGGGCACCAGGACCCGGCGGCGGTGGCCGTGGCCGGCAGCCTCGTGGGCGGCGCGGATGGTCAAGAGGCCGCAGAGCTCGCCGTGGGCGCCGGCCTTGGGGGTCATGGCGACGGCCGGCATGCCGGTGAGCGTCTTCAGCCAATGGGCAAGGCGATCAATCAGCTCCAGGGCGCCTTGCGCGGTCGAGACCGGCTGCAAGGGGTGCAGGTCGGCGAAACCGGCCAGCCGGGCCAGCTTCTCGTTGAGGCGCGGGTTGTGCTTCATGGTGCACGAGCCCAGCGGATAGAGCGCCAGGTCGATGGCGTGGTTCATCTGCGACAGCCGCACGTAGTGGCGCAGGGTCTCGGGCTCCGACAGGCCGGGCAGGCCGATCGGGGTGGTGCGCAGCAGCCCGCCGAGATCGGAAGCGTCGTGCTCGGCCGCCGGCAGATCGACGCCGGTCTTGTCCCAGCCGCCGAGCTCGAACAGCAGTGGCTCGTCCTGCAGCAGGCCCCGCCCGCCGGTCAGCGAGGCGTGGCCTTCAGAGATCGCCGGATGCGGCCGGGTGGGGCGGCCCACGCTGGTCAGGGTCATTGGCCGAGCCTCCGCTTCAGGGCTGCAGCCAGGGCGGCGATGTCTTGGGTGGTGGTGGTCTCGGTGGCGGCGAGCAGCAGCACGTCGTCCATTCCGGCTCCCGGCGCGAGGCGTGAATAGGGGACCCCGGCGAGGATGCCGTCGGCCAGCAGCTCGTCCACCAGCGCCGCGGCGTCGCCCCCGGCAAGGCCTGGGGGCACGCGGACGGCGATCTCGTTGAAAAAGCGGGGCGTCAGCACCTCGACCACGCCGTCCAGCGCCGCCGTCAGCTCCCGCGCCCGGCTGTGGTTCAGCGCCGCGAGCTGGCGCAGGCCCACCTCGCCCAGCAGCGACATGTGAATGCTGAAGGCCAGGGCGCAGAGGCCGGAGTTGGTGCAGATGTTGCTCGTCGCCTTCTCGCGGCGGATATGCTGCTCGCGGGTCGACAGCGTCAGGACGTAGCCGCGACGGCCCTGGGCATCGACCGTCTCGCCGCACAGACGCCCCGGCATCTGGCGCACCAGCGCCTCGCGGCAGGTGAACAGGCCGACGTAGGGGCCGCCGTAGTTCAGCGCATTGCCGATCGATTGGCCCTCGGCCACGGCGATGTCGGCGCCCATCTCACCGGGGGATTTCAACAGGCCGAAGGACACCGCCTCGGTGGTGACCACGATCAGCAGGGCGCCGGCGGCGTGGGCGGCCTGCGCGATCGCGGTGACGTCGGTGACCACGCCGAAGACGTTGGGAGTCTGGACGACGACGCAGGCGGTCTCCGCGTCGATGGCGGCGATGACGTCGGCCTCGGCGTCGATGGCGGCGGCCTGGCGCACGATGGTCATGCCCTCGGCGTGGGCGATGGTCTGGGTGACGGCGGCGTAGTGCGGGTGCAGGCCGCCCGACAGGATCGCCTTCTCGCGCCGGGTGACCCGCTGGCTCATCATCACGGCTTCGGCGCAGGCGGTGGAGCCGTCGTACATCGAGGCGTTGGCCACATCCAGGCCGGTGAGCGCGGCCACCTGGGTCTGGAATTCGAACAGCACCTGTAAGGTGCCCTGGGCGATCTCCGGCTGGTAGGGCGTGTAGCTGGTCAGGAACTCCGAGCGCTGGATCAGGTGGTCGACGCTGGCCGGCACATGGTGGCGATAGGCCCCGGCCCCACAGAAGAACGGCCCGTCACCGGCCGCGCGGTTGCGGGCGGCCAGCCCGGTGAGTTCGCGCTCCACCTCGAGTTCGCCGGCGTGCAGCGGCAGGTCGAACAGCGCCGCCCTGCGGGCCGAGGCCGGCACATCGACGAACAGGGCGTCGATGTCAGGAGCGCCGATGACGCCGAGCATCTGGGCGCGGTCATCGGGCGTGAGGGGCAGGTAACGCATGTCAGGTCATTCCAAGAGAAGAAAAAATGGCCACGGAAAACACGGAAAGAGCACGGAAAGGAATTATCTCGTTGGCTTGAGCCAAGTTGAATCGCGCGCCTTGCGCGCAATCAGATCATCTGCCGCCGTGGACGACTGGCCTCTTTTTCCGTGCTCTTTCCGTGTTTTCCGTGGCCAATACTTTGTTGCGGTGGGGTGGGGCTACAACGTCTGCAGGTAGGTTTCGTAGGCGTGGCGGTCCATCAGGGCTTCGACTTCGGCGGGGTCGGCGATCCTGATCCTGGCGAACCAGCCGGCGGCTTCGGGGGCGGCGTTGACGGTCTCCGGCGCATCCCCGAGGGCGGCGTTGGCCTCGATCACCTGGCCGGAGATCGGGGCGTAGACGTCCGACGCGGCCTTGACGCTCTCGACCACCGCAAAACCGTCGCCGGCCTTCAGGGTCTTGCCGACATCGGGGGTCTCGACGAACACCACGTCGCCCAGCTGTTCGGCGGCATAGGCGGTGATCCCGACGGTGGCGACATCGCCGTCGAGCTCGACCCATTCATGATCCTTGGTGAAGCGCATGGGACCCTCGCTCAGCGTTGGAGTTGAAAAGCCGGTGTCAGAATTACGGTGACAGTTGCAATAACCCATTGGCGCCATTGTCGCGGGCAAAGCTGTGGCAAGGGGTTATTGCAACTGTCACCGTAATTCCGGTTCATTTCCGCACATACCGATGCGGCACGAAGGGCGCTTTGACGACTTCGCAGGCCTGGGGCTTGCCGCGGACGATGACCTTCAGCGCCGTGCCGACGCAGGCGTGGGCGGGGGGGACGAAGCCGAGCGCGATGCCGGCTTTCAGGCAGGGCGAATAGCCGCCGGAGGTGACGACGCCGATGATCGCGCCGGCCGGATCGGCGATCTCGGCGCCTTCGCGGGCGGGCGCGCCTTCCAGCACGCGCAGCGCCACCCGCACGCGGGCCGGGCCGTCGGTCAGTTCACGGATGATCCTCGCGGCGCCGGGGAAATCGCGCTGCTGGCGGCGGTTTTTGTTGATGGCGAAGCTGAGGTCACCCTCGACCGGCGAGGTGGTCTCGTCGAGGTCGTGGCCGTAGAGCGGCAGGCCGGCCTCGAGCCGCAGGGAATCCCGCGCCCCCAGGCCGATGGGCCGCACGCGGCCGTCAGCCAGGAGCGTGGTCCAGACGTGGACGGCGGCGTCGGCGGGGCAGGAGATCTCGTAGCCGTCCTCGCCGGTGTAGCCGGAGCGCGAGACGATCAGCTCGGTGCCGAAACCGGGCAGGGCGCGGATGTCCATGAACAGCATGGCCGCGGCGGCGGGGACATGGGCCTGGAAGACGGCAGCGGCTTGCGGCCCCTGCAGCGCCAGCAAGGCGCGTTCCTCCAGCCGGGTGATCTTTACCTGGCCGGTCAGTTCGGCGTCGATGACCGCGAAGTCGCCCTCCTTGCAGGCGCCGTTGACCACCACGAACAGGCCGTTTTCGTCGCTGCCATCAGGAAGGGCGGGCCTACCGGCCATCAGGTCGTCGATGATCCCGCCCGTGCGGTTGAGCAGGACGGAGTATTTCTGGCGGCCGGGCGCGAGGTTGATGAAGTCGCCGGGGACCAGGTCCTCGAAGGCCGACAGCGGCGACACCCCGGTCAGCCGCGCCTGGCCCATGTGGGAGACGTCGAACAGGCCGGCGTTTTCGCGCGTCCACAGGTGCTCCTTGAGCACGCCGTCGGGGTACTGAACCGGCATGTCGTAGCCCGCGAAGGCGACCATCCGCGCGCCGGCGGCGATGTGCGCGGCGTGCAGGGGGGTCGTCTTGAGCGGCGGGTCGATGGGCGACACGGGCAGGGCTCCGGCTGACGATGGCGCGATCAGCCGCGGGCGAACCCCCGGCATCCCGCGCCCCCGCTGTCCTTGGGCCTGAGAGATTTCAGGTCGCCGCTCCCTTCAGGTGGGAGGCGCGGCGGCCGTTTGCTCCTTCGGCGCCCTACTTCGCTCTACGAGCTAGGAAGGGACTTTCCAGCGTGCATCAGCTCGTCGCGGTCCGTTTGCCTGAGCGTTTCCGGGGCGGTTGCGCCTTCGGCTCCGGGTGCAAGTGACCCGATCTCTCCCGCGAGAGTCGAGGCGAGGGATGCGGGATTGAGGCGGGGGAGTCAAGGCGGGTTGCAGAGCCGGCTTATGCTGCCGAACCTGCAACAAGTTGGCGGTCCCGTCAGGTGCCTCCGCGCTCGTCTCCATCTAGAATCTTAGCGATCCTGAACAGTGCGCCGACCACGTTGTGGATGAGATGCGCCGCCCGAGAAAGCGCAGGCTCGTTGTACGAGACGCCCACCAGTTCGAATGCTGCCATCAATTTCTCGGAAGGTAGATGAGCGTCTCCTAGTCGGAGATCGTAAACACCGACCAGCGTCGTCATTGCCGATTTGGCACGTTCGCTGGAGACAATT
>JANXXA010000095.1 GCA_025350885.1 Phenylobacterium sp. | reverse complement strand
TGGTGGTGATGGCCTTCGACGAGGTGGGCCAGGCCGACACCGCGGCCCGCAAGATCGAGATCTGCGCGCGGGCCTACAAGATCCTTACCGAGCAGGTGGGCTTTCCGCCCGAGGACATCATCTTCGACCCCAACATCTTCGCGGTCGCCACCGGGATCGACGAGCACAACAACTATGCGGTGGATTTCATCGAGGCGACGCGGGCGATCAAGGCCCGGCTGCCGCACGCGCGGATCAGTGGCGGTGTGTCCAATGTGAGCTTCAGCTTTCGCGGCAACGAGCCGGTGCGCCGCGCGATCCACGGGGTGTTCCTCTACCACGCCATCGCCGCCGGCATGGACATGGGCATCGTCAACGCCGGCGACCTGCCGGTCTATGATGACATTCCGGCCGAACTGCGCGAGGCGGTCGAGGACGTGATCCTCAACCGGCCGCAACGGACCAACATCTCCAACACCGAACGGCTGGTGGAACTCGCGCCCAAGTACAAGGGCGGCAAGAGCGAGGTGAAGGGGCCGGACCTGGCCTGGCGCGCCGGCCCGGTCGCCCAGCGGATCAGTCACGCCCTAGTGCACGGCCTGACCGACTGGATCGAGGCCGACACCGAGGAGGCCCGCGGCCTGGCCGAGCGCCCGCTGCACGTCATCGAAGGGCCCCTGATGGACGGCATGAACGTGGTCGGCGACCTGTTCGGCGCGGGCAAGATGTTCCTGCCCCAGGTGGTCAAGTCGGCGCGGGTGATGAAACAGGCCGTCGCCTATCTGCTGCCGTTCATGGAGAAGGAAAAGGAAGGCAAGCCGCGCCAGGCCAACGGCAAGATCCTGATGGCCACCGTCAAGGGCGACGTCCACGACATCGGCAAGAACATCGTCGGCGTGGTTCTGCAGTGCAACAATTACGACGTGGTCGACCTGGGCGTGATGGTCTCGGCCGACCGCATCCTCGACGAAGCGATCGCCCAGAAGGCCGACATCGTCGGGCTGTCGGGCCTGATCACCCCTTCGCTCGACGAGATGGCCTATGTGGCCGGCGAGATGGAGCGGCGCGGCATGACCATCCCGCTGCTGATCGGCGGCGCCACGACGTCGAAGACCCATACCGCGGTAAAGATCGAGCCGAGGTACAAGGGCGGCCAGACCACCTATGTTCTGGACGCCAGCCGGGCGGTGGGCGTGGTCGCTGGCCTGCTTTCGCCCACCGAGCGCGACCGCATCCAGGCCGAGACGGCGGCGGACTACGCCCGCGTGCGCGAACAGTTCGCCCGCGGTCAGGACAAGCGCGCGCGGGCCACCCTGGCGCAGGCGCGGGAAAACGCGTTTGTCCCGGACTGGAGCGCCTACGATCCGCCGAAGCCGTCGTTCATCGGCACACGGACGTTTTCACCCTATGACCTGGCGGACCTAGCCCGGCACATCGACTGGTCGCCGTTCTTCGCCAGCTGGGAGCTGATCGGCCGCTATCCGCAGATCCTCACCGACGACGTGGTGGGCGAGGCCGCGACGTCGCTGTTCCAGGACGGCCAGGTTATGCTGCAGCAGATCATCGGCCAGCAGTGGTTCGAGGCGCGCGGCGTGGTCGGCTTCTGGCCGGCCAATTCCGACGGCGACGACATTGTTCTTTATACAGACGAGACGCGCACGACCGAACTGGCGCGGCTGCACACCCTTCGCCAGCAGATGGCGAAAGACAGGAGCCAGGCCGAGGGCGGCCGGGCGAATGTGGCGCTGGCCGACTTCGTGGCGCCCGTCGGGATCAAGCCCGACTGGGTGGGCGGTTTCGCGGTGACCGCGGGGCATGGCGAAGCTGAGATCGCCAAGGCGTTCAAGGCCAAGGGCGACGACTATTCGGCGATCCTGGCCGCCTCGCTCGCCGACCGGCTGGCGGAAGCCTTCGCCGAGGCGCTGCACCGGCGCGTGCGCACCGAGCTCTGGGGCTATGCGCCCGACGAGCCCTTCGACATCGACGCTCTGGTGGCCGAGCAGTACCGCGGCATCCGCCCCGCGCCGGGCTATCCGGCCCAGCCCGACCACACCGAAAAGGGCGTGCTGTTCGAGATTCTGGGGGCTGAGGCCGCCCCCGGCCTGGCGCTCACCGAGAGCTACGCCATGTATCCGACGGCGGCGGTCTCAGGGCTCTATTTCAGCCACCCGGAGAGCCACTATTTCGGCGTCGGACGCATCGAAAAAGACCAGGTCGAGGACTACGCCCGGCGCAAGGGCTGGGACCTGGCGACGGCGGAACGGTGGCTGGGACCGATCCTGAACTACGATCCGGGGTGATCGGCCGCCTCGCGCTCGGCGTCCGACAGGGCCTCGTACTTCTGCCTCTGATGATCGGCATAGAAGCCGACGACCGCACCCACGGCGACGACGAACACCGCCATCAGAGCCAATCCGGAGAGGGGGTCACTCATCGGGTTTCACCTTGGCCTGCAGATGGATGCTCGAGGCCGATGGCCACAAGGCCAGCTATCAGAATAGTCCCGATCGGCAGATTGGGAGAGACGATCGCGCCCTTTGAGGCCAGGGGTGCGAACATGGCTGCGCCCGCGGTCGCCGCCAGCGCCTTGCCGGCCAGGTCGAAGTCTTCACCCAGCTTGCGCTGATAGGTGCGCCAATAGCGGTCGCGAGCCTCCCGAAGCCTGGATTGTGAGAGCGTCGGGTTCACGGACTACAAATTTTTTCTGTCATCAAGTCAGTTGAGCAGGTGTAGGTTGAGGTCTGAGGATGGCGTTGGCGAGGACGACGATTTTCCTGGCGATGGCGTTGAGGACGAGGCGTTTGGGTTTACCGGCGGCGATGAGGCGTTGGGCGAAGATTTTG
>JANXXA010000068.1 GCA_025350885.1 Phenylobacterium sp. | reverse complement strand
CGCTTGTCCGGCTGGCCCGGGGTGGGGGCGACCTCCTGGGCGAGGTCGAGCTGGAGGGTGCGGGTGGCGGCGTCATAGGTGTGGGTGAGGCTGACCCGGGGCGTGCCGGCCTGCTCGTACCAGGCGAAGAAGTCGGTGAGGTCCTGGCCGGAGACCTCGGCGAAGCACTTGATGAACTCCTCCACCGTGGTGGCGTGCCCATCCCAGCGGTCGAAATAGAGATCCATGCCGGCGCGGAACGCCTCAGGCCCGATCAGGGTCTTCAGCATGCGGATGACTTCGGCGCCCTTCTCGTAGATGGTCGCGGTGTAGAAGTTGTCGATCTTCAGATAGCTGGACGGCCGCACGGGGTGGGCCAGCGGGCCCTGGTCCTCGGCGTACTGGCGGGCGCGCAGCGCCTTGACGTCCTTGATCCGCTGGACGGCGTGGCCGCGCTGGTCGGCCGAGAAGCTCTGGTCACGGAAGACCGTCAGGCCCTCCTTGAGGCACAGCTGGAACCAGTCGCGGCAGGTGATCCGGTCGCCGGTCCAGTTGTGGAAATACTCGTGGGCCACGACACTCTCGATACGCTCGAAATCCATGTCGGTGGCGGTCGCCGGATCGGCCAGCAGCAGGGACGAATTGAAGATGTTCAGCCCCTTGTTCTCCATCGCCCCGAAATTGAAGTCGCGCACGGCGACGATCATGAACAGGTCCAGGTCGTACTCGCGGCCGAACGTCGCCTCGTCCCATTTCATCGAACGCTTGAGCGCGTCCATGGCGTAGGCGGCGCGTGGCGCCATGCCGGGATCGACATAGATCCGAAGGTCGACCGATCGGCCGGTCATGGTGACGAGCTTGTCCTCGAGCACGTCCAGTTCGCCGGCCACCAGGGCGAACAGGTAGCAGGGCTTGGGGAAGGGATCGTTCCAAAGGGCGAAATGGCGGCCGCCCGGCAGGGGGCCGCTGTCGATCAGGTTGCCGTTGGAGAGCAGGCGGTGGAGGCCGGTGTCGGCCTCGATCCGCACGGTGAAGCGCGACAGCACGTCGGGGCGGTCGGGCCAGAAGGTGATCTTGCGGAAGCCCTCGGCCTCGCACTGGGTGCAGAACCGGCCGCCGGACATGTAGAGCCCGTCGAGCGCGGTGTTGGCGGCGGGGTCGATCTCAACCTCGGTTTCCAGGATGAAGGTATCGGGGACGCCGGCGATGACCAGGGTTTCCCCGTCGATGGCGCGCTCGCTCTGCGCCAGCGGGCGTCCGTCGATGGCCACGGAGATCGGGGTCAGCCGCTCGCCATTGAAGCTCAGCGGTTCGGTGTGCTGGCCATTGCGGCGGACGCTCAGCCGCGCCTTCACCCGCGTGGCGGCGGGCCGCAGATCGAAAGTCAGCTGGACCTCGTCGATCAGGAACGCTGGCGGTCGGTAGTCGGCGAGGCGGATCGGCTGGGGGGTGTCTGTGCGCATGAGGGCCATCTAGTCATTCGGCCGAGCATGCGCAAAGGTCGGGGTAGGGTTCGCGCATCCGCTCGTGACGTGCGCTACACGTTTGACGCGAGGTCATACTTTCCACCGATTTGCGGGCGCGTATGGTGGCGGTTGAGGAAACCTCGCGAGGCCGGGACAGCCGGCGGGATGGGTGGCGCATGAACTTCGATTTTTCCGACGACCAGAAATCGCTGAAGTCCGAGGCTCGCAGGTTCCTGGACGCCAACTGTCCGACGGCGCGGGTGCGGGGCGTGCTTGATGACGCGGCGATCGCCTACGATGCGGCCTTGTGGAAGGCGGTGGCGGGCCAGGGGTGGCTGGGCGCGGCGATCCCGGAGGCGCATGGCGGCCTGGGGCTGGGTCACCTGGAACTCTGTGTGATCGCCGAGGAGCTGGGGCGCGCGGTGGCGCCGATCCCGTTCGCGTCCACCGTCTATCTTCTGGCCGAGGCGGTGATGCTGGCCGGCGACGCCGCACAGCAGGCCGAGATCCTGCCGAAGATCGCCGCGGGCGAGCTGATCGGCGCCCTGGCCACCTCCGAAGGCCCCGGCGTGCTGACGCCGGGCGCCGTGCAGGCCAGCGTCAGCGGCGGCCGGCTGACGGGGGTGAAGCTGCCGGTGACCGACGGCGGCATCGCCGACCTGTGC
>JANXXA010000063.1 GCA_025350885.1 Phenylobacterium sp. | reverse complement strand
CAGCGCCACGATCACGCCCAGCCGACCGACGCCTTCGCCCTGGGCGTTGTGCAGGTAGAGCGAAACCGCGCCCTGGCTGACGCTGAGGCGGGCCGTACGGCGCAGGCGCATGTTCTCGCCGATGGTGGCGATCAGGTTGGTGACCATATCGGACACCACCTCGCCCCTGGCCGTCTTGGCCGCGGCAATGGCCTCGACGCCCTCGACGCTGAGCGCCACCTGGGCGATATCGCGCGCGGCGGCCTGAAAGGTCTCGTTCTTGGAGACAAAGTCGGTCTCGGCGTTGAGCTCGATGAGCACCCCGCTCAGGCCGTCGGTGGCGATGGCGCCGGCAACCAGACCCTCGGCCGCCGCACGGTCGGCCTTCTTGGCGGCCTTCGACAGCCCCTTGACGCGCAGCCAGTCCATGGCCGCGGCCACGTCGCCGCCGGTCTCCTGCAAGGCGGCCTTACAGTCCATCATGCCAACGCCAGACTTTTCGCGCAGGTCCTTGACCAGCGCAGCGGTGATCTCCGCCATGGTCAGCTCCTTCAAATTCCAGAGGTCGGGCGGACTCCGATCGGACTCCGCCCTTGGGATGGGTCGGTCAGCGGCAGGCGGAACGCCTCAGCTCGCCTGCTCTTCACTCGGTTGTGCGGCCACGGCGGCCCCGGCTTCTGCAGCCGGAGCGTCCGCAGCGGAGCTATCCTGCTCGGCTTCGGCCGGCGCGGTGACCGGTTCGGCAGCGGCCTCGGCTGTGGGTTCCGGCGCGGCTTCAGCCACCGGCTCGACCGCCACCGGTTCGGGGGCCGGGTGGGGGGCCGCCTCAGCCTTGGCCATCTTCGGCTCGACCGCCGCCGGCTCCGCGGCCTGCGGCGACATCTGGCGGGCCAGCGTCGGCTCCAGCGGAGCCTCCGAGGCGCCCAGGTCAACGCCGGACGCCGATTGCCCGGCGGCCAGACCGTCGAGGATCGAATCGGCCATCAGGTCGCAATAGAGCTGGATGGCGCGCGCGGCGTCGTCGTTGCCGGGGATCGGGAACGTGATCCCGTCCGGATTGCAGTTGGTGTCCAGGAGCGCGATCACCGGGATGTTGAGCTTGCGCGCTTCCTGGATGGCGATGGCTTCCTTGTTGGTGTCGATCACGAACATCAGGTCGGGGATGCCGCCCATGTCCTTGATGCCGCCCAGGGAGAGCTCCAGCTTGTCGCGCTCGCGGGTGAGTTGCAGCAGCTCCTTCTTGGTGCGGCCCTGTTCGCCGTCCAGCACCCCTTCCAGTTCGCGCAGGCGGGCGATCGAGCCCGACACGGTGCGCCAGTTGGTCAGCGTGCCGCCCAGCCAGCGGTGATTGACGTAATACTGGGCGCAGCGCCGGGCGCCCGTGGCGATCGGCTCCGAGGCCTGACGCTTGGTGCCGACGAACAGGATCCGGCCGCCGGACGCGGCGACTTCGCGCACCTTGACCAGGGCCTGGTGCAGCAGCGGGATCGACTGCGACAGATCGATGATGTGGATGTTGGAGCGGCTGCCGAAGATGTAGCGCTCCATCTTCGGGTTCCAGCGGTGAGTCTGGTGGCCGAAGTGGGCGCCGGCTTCCAGGAGCTGACGCATAGAAAATTCGGGAAGTGCCATGGGCCTTGATCGTCCTTTATCCGGTTGAACCTCCGCAGACACCCTCCCGCCGAACATCGTCTTGGGGAGGACCGGAATGGAGCCGTCGGGATGTCTCCCCGAACGCCACCAAACGCCTGCGTGTGGATTGAAGGCGCGGACTTAGGCGGTCGCTGCGGAAAAATCAACCGGCGCGGTGGTTCTGAAACCAACATCGAGGTTGAAGCCCTGCCGCAAGGATGTATGTTGGTTGGAACATTCGGAGAACAGAAACATGAAACGGTCAATGATCCTGGGTCTGCTCTGCGCCTTCAGCCTGGCTGACGGCGCCCACGCTCAGAACGGGACGTTCGGGGGACACAGGGCTCCGGCCCAGCCCGGCTACGGGGGGTTCAAGCCCTATGAGGCGCCGAAGCCCTACGAGGCGCCCAAGCCCTATGAACCGCCGAAATCCTATCAGCCCCCTGCGCCCAAGCCTTTTGAACCGTTCAAGCCGTACAACGGCGTGGACACCAACACAGCGCCGAGCGGCCTCTATCCCGAGCTGCACCGCAGACCGAAGTAAGCTTTCGGCGGCTTCCAGGCGGCGCCCTAGAGATCCTCGACGAACACCACGCCGGGCGCGGTCTTGATCGCGCCGCGGACGGCGCCGTCCAGGGTGAAACGGCCGGGCAGCCTCATCTCGACCTCGCGGCCGTCGCCGACGCCGGCCACCAGGACGATCTCGCCGCCGCGCGGGTTGACCACCCCCTCGAGCCGCTTCTTCAACGCCTCGATCTCGGCACTGCGCGGCGCCAGATGCACCCGCAAGCCGGCGACGACGTTCTCAACGGCCTTTTCCACCGGCTCGGCGCTGTCGCCAAAGAAGCGGACCTCGCCATCCTTGGCGCGCGCGCGGACGGTGATGGCGACGGCCTTGCCGGGCTCCAGCGTGTCGCGGCAACGCCGCCAGCTCTCCGGCGGGAACAGCACCTCGTACTCGCCGGTCGGGTCGGACAGGGTGACGAAGGCGAACTTCTCGCCGGAGCCTTGCGCGGCTCGCTCCTGGCGGCGGCGAACCACCCCGGCCATGCGCAGCGCCTCGGCCCCGCCCTCGGCCTTGGCGATGGCGTCGGTGAGCAGGTCGGTGCGCCGCCGCCGCAACGCCTCGACCATATCGTCCAGCGGATGGCCGGAGAGATAGAAGCCCACCGCCGCCAGTTCCTCGTCCAGGCGTTCGACCGGCGTCCAGGGATCGGACTTCGTAAGCCGCGGCCGCGCCGCCTCCGCCTGATCGCCGCCGAACAGGCTGGCCTGCGATGACGCCCGGTCGGCGGCCACGCTCTGGCCGTAGGCCACCAGCCCCTCGGCCGCGCGAAACAGCATCGCACGATTGGCGTTGAGCCCGTCAAAGGCTCCGGCCCGCGCCAGGGTCTCGAAGGTGCGCCGATTGACCTGCCGGGGGTCTACACGCTCGACAAAATCGAAAATGTCGCGGAACGGTCCGTGCTCCCGCCGCTCGGCCACCACATGGGTCATGGCCTGCAGGCCGACGTTGCGGATGGCGCCAAGGGCATAGAGCACCTCGCCGTCCTCAACCTCGAAGTCGGCGCCGGAAAGGTTCACGTCCGGTCGCCGGATCTTCACGCCGCAGCGCTTGGCGTCCTGATAGAAGACCGACAGCTTGTCGGTGTTGGCCAGGTCAAGGCTCATCGAGCCGGCGAAGAACTCCACCGGGGCGTTGGCCTTCAGCCAGGCGGTCTGGTAGGCGATCAGCGCATAGGGCGCGGCGTGCGACTTGTTGAAGCCGTAGCCGGCAAACTTCTCCATCAGCCCGAACAGCCGGTCGGCGAGCTCGGCGGTCACCCCACGTTCGGCGGCGCCGGACAGGAAGCGCTCGCTCTGCTTGTCCATCTCCTCCTTCTTCTTCTTGCCCATGGCGCGGCGGAGCAGGTCGGCTTCCCCGAAGCTGTAGCCGGCCAGGATCTGGGCGATCTGCATCACCTGTTCCTGATAGACGATGACCCCGTAGGTCGCGGTCAGCACCGGGGCCAGCAGCGGATGCAGCACGTCCAGGGCTTTGCGGCCCATCTTGGTGTCGATGTAGGCGGGGATCGAATCCATCGGCCCCGGCCGATAGAGCGAGATCAGCGCCGCCACCTCCTCGATCGACTGCGGGCGCAGCTGGCGCAGGGTGTCGCGCATTCCCTGGCCTTCCATCTGGAACACGCCCACCGTCAGGCCCGAAGCCATCACCTCGTAGGCGGCCGCATCGTCCAGCGGCAGGGTTTCCAGCACAAACCCCGCGCCGCGCCGCTCCAGGTGCTTCCTCGCCCGGTCGACCACGGTCAGGGTCTTCAGGCCCAGAAAGTCGAACTTCACCAGGCCGGCGCTTTCCACCCACTTCATGTTGAACTGACTGGCCGGCAGGTCCGAGCGCGGATCGCGGTAGAGCGGCACCAGTTCGGTCAGGGGCCGGTCGGCAATGACGATGCCGGCCGCGTGCGTCGAGGCGTTGCGATAGAGCCCCTCCAGCTGCAAGCCGATGTCGAGCAGGCGGGCCACGCCTTCGTCCTCGTCGCGGGCCTGGCGCAGGCGCGGTTCGATCTCGATGGCCTTGGCCAGCGTCACCGGATTGGCGGGATTGGCCGGCACCATCTTGGCCAGCCGGTCCACCTGGCCCAGGGGCAGCTGCAGCACGCGCCCGACATCGCGCAGCACCGCGCGGGCCTGCAGGGTGCCAAACGTGATGATCTGCGCCACCCGGTCGCGGCCGTATCGCCCTTGGACGTAGGTAATGACCTCGTCACGCCGCTCCTGGCAGAAGTCGATGTCGAAATCCGGCATCGACACGCGTTCCGGGTTGAGGAACCGCTCGAAGATCAGGCCATACTTCAACGGATCCAGGCCGGTGATCATCAGGGACCAGGCGACCAGCGAGCCGGCCCCGGAACCGCGCCCCGGCCCGACCGGAACGCCGTGCGCCACCGCCCACTTCATGAAGTCCGAGACGATCAGGAAATAGCCGGAGAACCCCATCGACTGGATGACGGAAATCTCCTTTTCCAGACGCTCCTCATAGGCCTCCAGCGTCACCGACGGCGCATTGACCTTCAATCGCGCCTTCAGACCCTCACGCGCCTGATAGGCCAGTTCGTCGGCCTCCGTGCGGCCGCCCTCGGTGGGAAACCGCGGCAGGATCGGGTCGCGCTTGGGGACCATGAACGCGCAGCGTCGCGCGATGTCGACGGTATTGTCGCAGGCCTCGGACAGGTCGGCGAACAGGGCGCGCATCTCGGCGGCCGACTTGAACCAGTGTTCGGGACTGACCCGGCGGCGCTCGTCCTGGCCGATGAACGCGCCGTCGGAAATGCAGATCAGCGCGTCATGCGCCAGGTGCATGGACGAGGCCTTGAAGTAGACGTCGTTGGTCGCCGCCAGGGGCGCATCGGCCTCATAGGCATAGGCCACCAGGTGGGGCTCGGCGGCGGCTTCCGAGGCCAGACCATGACGCTGCAGCTCCACATAGAAGCGGTCGCCGAACACCCGCTGCATCTCGGCCAGAGCGGCGCGGCCCTCCTTGACCTTGCCCGCCGCCATCAGCGGATCGACCGGGCCATCCGGACCCCCCGACAGCAGGATCAGACCCTGCGCATGGGCGCGGACCCTGTCCCAGGACACATTCGGCTCCTGCGCCGGATCGACCTCAAGGAAGGCCGCCGAGGAGAGTTCGGTGAGGTTGCGGTAGCCCAGCTCGCTCTGCGCCAGGAACACCAGCGTCGGGGTCTTGGCCCAGCGCTCGGCCGGCCCCTCGCCGATACCGGTGACCGGGAGGGCGCAGCCGATGATCGGCTGGACGCCCGCCTCCTTGGTGGCGACGGAGAACTCCAGTGCGCCGAAGAGGTTGGCCCGGTCGGTCAGCGCCACCGCCGGCATCCCGGCCGCATGCGCCAGCGCGCCGATGGCGTCGGCCTTGATGGCCCCCTCCAGCAGTGAATAGGCCGAGCGGACCCGCAGGTGGACGAAACCGTCATCGCCCTGCCCCACGCCTGCTGCCTCCCCCATTCGCACGGCGGTCAGCCCACGTGAGCCGCCACCGCGCAGATCATCCAGACAAAACTCGCCACCGACGCAAAGGCCAGTGATTCTCGGGCCAGACGAACCATGGGTCATATCCTCCTGTGGGCGCGGCTGTGGACAAGCCGGCCCCGTTCCGTGTTCGTTCTTATTCCCTTTTTGTTCTCCGTCGTCAAGCCGTGGGGTATAGCGAAGGTGGAGATGCGAGCAGTTCGGTACCACGCTCACAACTTGCCCGACTCACAGGCAGTGGCCTCCTTCGAGACGTGCAAGCTCCTCCTCCCGAAGCAGTCCCGAATAGGCTGTACAAATTTCAGGCTCTACCTAGAGGCCACGAGCACCACCGCGACTCAGGCTCGCAGGCCATCTTGTCGATCACCTTGTTGGCCGCGCCGCGCGTGGCGTAAGTCCCGACGAGGTCACCCGCTCATCCGGTTGGAGGTAAACCTAGGGCTCATCCTGGAATGCTCTGAGGCGCTGGGTGACATCGGTTCGCGTGAGAGGCGAGCCAGGCAGTCAGTTTAGGAAGGCGACTAGGTTTTCAATCGGGATCCAGGACTTCGCGGCAGCCTTGAGAAATTCCCCGCGTGCCGCGTCCCATTTCGCCCAAACGGACGCGTACGGTCCACCGCCGATAGGATGTCCTCCGCCAAGCGATCAATCTGCTTGGGATCTTTGATGCGCCGAAGGGACGGGCTGTCCAGGCATCGGAACAACAGACGCACGACGGCACCCTGGCGCTCATAGCTGAAAACATCATCTCTCCCATACGGGCCGCAGACGGGGCAGCTGATAAGGGGGATGGGGATTTCGAATTCAATCGGCCGTGAAGCGCCTCGTGTGGTCGCGACCTGCTTCTGTTCCGGCCTTGGCTATTCCCCCGTCGTCAAGCCGTCAGACCTCGTCCATCATGACCTGACGCGCTCAGGCCAAGTCGGGAGACGGCGGATGGACATCGAGATTGATGCCGAGGCCAAGGACAAGCG
>JANXXA010000042.1 GCA_025350885.1 Phenylobacterium sp. | reverse complement strand
CAGCACGCCCAGCCACGGGCGCGGCGGATGTGGCGGCTTTCCGTGGGCAAGGTCGTCGAGGATCGGCGGCAGGAGCTCGGAGGGGACGAACATGTTGAACGGCGTCACGCCTGCGCGCGATCTCCGTTGGAGGCTGAGCGAGCCGACGCCTAGCAACTCACCGGCCGAGCCGAGCAGGGCGGCGCCGCTCCAGTGCGGATGGGCCGGTTCGGTCATGATCGCGTCGTCGAGCAGGTACTCCCAGTAGCCAGCAAAGGGCATCCGGGCGAGCACACGACCGGCCGCGGCGTGGGCGCGGCCACCGCCGCCGGCCAAGATCACCGGAGCGTTGGACCTCAAGGTGCGGGAGTCACCCAGTGGCAGCGCCGGCAGGGCGAGCGGTTTAAGCGCTTGTACCAGACCGAAGCCGGTGACGGGATCGACGCCCAGGGCGTGGGCCGCGACCCGCCGGCCATCGTTCAGGGTGAGGACAACGTCGGTGGCTTCGGTGATCAGGTAGCCGATGGTCAGCACCAGCCCATTCGGGCCGATCACCGCGCCATTGCCAATCCGCGCTGTGCCGAGTGTTGTCGCGGTGAACGCGTCGTCGGGGATCTGCGTTTCCAGGGCGACGACCGCCGAAAGGGTGCGGTCCAGATCGAACGTACAAGCTTGTGCCGCCGGCCGCAGTCCCGCCTCAACTTCGTAGCCGTCGAACGGTAGGCCCACGTCGGTCTCCTGCAGACGTGAAACCAATCTGGGGTCGGCCGCGCCGGGCGCAAGGGCTATTGGGGCCCAAAGGCAGCTGCAGGGGAAATCCTTCCCCAGGGTCCCTTCCGACCGACCAAGCTAAGAGGCTGGCCTCGGGGCCGAGGCTCCGTGAGGACCTGTCGGAGGCGCACCGCGCGTCGTCGCAGGCTTGCAGCCATATCCGCGCATAGCGGCGAACCGGCGGTCACCGGCTCCGGCCTGCACCCTCGTTAGCGGTTCCTTGACTCTCCGAGGTCCTGATGAGCTCACGGGCTTGCTCCGCGCCGGTCCACCGAAAGTTCGAGGCGACCGCTGTCGCGAGTCCCCGGGGGGACATCGACCAAGCCAGGTCGTGACGGTCTAATAGTCGCCCCCGCCGAGGCCAGACGGGTCCCCTGCGGGACCCTGCGATGGCTCTCACTGCATCACCAGGAAGGCAGCGCCCAAGTCGTGACGGCATGGTTGGCGCTGTGGTTCGCAGCGTGCGCGCCGCGGGAAGGCCGCACCGACCGGCCTAGGGTTTCAGCATGACCGTCCAGGGCGAAAACCCGGAAGCGGCCGCTCCGAAGGCCAAGGTCAAGTGCCCGGCTGCGAAGAAGGCAGAAATCCTGCGCGCCATGGCGTTACACCAGCGTGAGCACGGCAACTGCAACTGGCATCTTGTGCGCGAGCATCATGACTTCGCCGCCTGGATCGGCGAGGCGTCCGGGCCGAGCGGGCGTCGCAAATTCTTTCACTGGAAGAAGAAGCTCCGCCGCCCCCTGCCCGCGGATCGCACTCGGCCTCATGACGGGCGGTCCGTGAATGAAGACCAACAGGCGTGGGCGACAGCGGAAGCCGTGGCCGCGGCCAAGGTGTCCAACCAGCTCGTTGCCTTGTCCCCTCGGCACATCATGGCCGACGGTGCGACGGCCGTCGCGGGCTTCCCTCAACTGGCGCAAAAGCTCGGCCAGGGCTTTGACGACATCGAGCGTGTCCGGCGCGCCGCTCTCCTCGATGATCCGGACGGATACAAGGGCCAAAGTGCAGGCCTCCCGGAACTCTTGCTGAAAACCGTCCGCGAGACACGGGAGCTCACCCAAACGTCGACCGCGTTCCTACGTGAATACAACGCCCATTGCGCCCACGAGGCCCTCAATCACGAGCTCATCGCACTTATTGAAAGCGAGCTCCCTGACCAACCCGAGCGCCGAGATCGCCTGCTCCGACGGATCGCAGACCTGCTTAGCCGACACGGCGGCGTGCCGCCCAAAGGGGACTGAAATGACCTATTCGCGAATGTCTCGTCTGCCTGCGCCGGGCGCGGGACTTGCCGCCGCCCTCGCTCGCGCACAGAGCCGTCTCACGGGCCACATTCCGCTCGTCCGGATTGCGGCGGCCGTGACCTTTCGAATGTGGTGCGAGGGACTGGCCCCGGACCGGACGGACCCGGTGACCGGCGAGATATTGCAGGGTCTTTGCATCGACGAAGTGCCCTTCAGCTTGAAGGATCGGCCAGCCATGGCTTGGCTCTACGATCTGATGCCTTCGACCCGTGAAGAAGCCGAACGGCACCTCATCGTCCTGATGAAATGCTCCCAGGTTGGCTTCACGGTCCTCGAGATCCTGTACGCGATCTATCTGGCTCTAAAGTTTGAGCCGCTGAAGATCGGCTTCTATCTACCCGACATGTCATTGGCCCGCGGGAAGTCGGCGGACCGTTTCATGCCGATCATGCGGACCATCCCCGAGGCCTATGACCTCCTGACGACGCCGGATCCCGCCGCCCTACGGCCGCGCCGGAACGAGGGCAACCTCGCTCGTCGCCGGATGGGCCGTTCGATTTTTCGTTTCCTCTGGACGACCGGTCGCGCCACCACCGAGTCCTACCCCATGGACGTGCTTTGCTTCGACGAAGTGCAGGAGATGCGCATCTCACATATCGAAAAGACCCTGGAGCGGCTCTCGGCGTCCAAATTCAAGCTGACGCTCATGGGGTCGACGCCGAACCATCCGGGTTCTGACATCGACCACTTCTACCTGAAGGGCAGCCAATGGCGTTTCCACACCCGTTGCCCGAGGTGCAAGGTCGAGGAGCCGCTCGACGCCTATTTCCCAGCTTGCATCGGCTTTGATCCCGCCTTCCCGCGCGCCGGCAGCGAGGTGTCTGGTGAGTACCGCTACCGTTGCCGAGCCGGCCATTGGATCGACCACGCGCAGCAG
>JANXXA010000006.1 GCA_025350885.1 Phenylobacterium sp. | reverse complement strand
CCCGCCCTCGAGCTGCTGACGCACGACCCCTCACTAGTGACCCGCGAGATGGTCGAGGAAGTGGTGAAGTACAAGCGGCTGGATGGCGTCGAGGAAGCCCTGATCGCGATCAGGGACCGCATGCTGGCGGGCGACGATGCGCGCACGCTTCAGGCCGATCTGCCCCGCATCGCGCGCGCTTTGGTGATCGCCTCCCACAAGGACGCCATCGTCGGGACCCCCTCGTCCCTCCCGCCCGGCTTCGAGGTCGTCTGGATCGACGGCGCCGGCCACCTGCCGCACATCGAAAAGGCGAACGCCGTGGACGAGCTCCTCCTGCGCCAACTGGAGGAAAACTAGCCGTTCGGCAGATAGGCTTCCGGCGACGGAGGCGTGAACTGCCCCTCGCGGATCATCAGGATCACGGCCGAGATAAGGGCCCGGAGCGCGACGCGTCGGCGGCGGTCATCCCAGACGTCGCGGTTGAGCAGCAATCCTTCCATGCTCGCGATGCAGAAATCCATCGAGAGTTCGAAGAGCTCCGCCTTGCTGCTCCATTCCGGAAATGCGGCAAGCACCGTCTCGCGCTCCACGCGATCGTACTTGCGATGCTTAGGCAGCAGGATCTCCCGAAGCTCGGCGTCCGTGCGGGCGGCGACGCTGAGCTGCAAGGTCGCCATGTATTCCCGCGTGAGAATGCTCTGCCAGTAGACCTCCATCCCGGCGTTTTGGTGTACGCGCTGCTCCTCGGTCAGCCCGTGGACCCGGTCGATGAAGGCTTCCATGCGCTTGTAGAAGGCATAGTCGATGACAGAGGCGATCAGCTCCTGCTTGGTCGCATAGTGGTGCAGCATGGCGCCGCGCGAAATGCCGGCGGTCTCCGCGATCAGCTGCGTGGTCGTGCGCGCGTAGCCGTGCTTCTCGAGGCAGTCGATGGCCGCATCGAGGATAGCCACGCGCGTCTGAGCGCTCTTGCGCTGCTGCCAACCCTGACCTTCCGAGGTTAAGCCTTCCGGCTCAAGCTCGGCTAGTGCGATGTTCGCGGGCGGCGGCTTCTTGGCGGCGGAACGTGGCAAGGGGACAATTCTAAAGCTGAGTTTTGGTGAGAGGACCGTTACAACCCCAGCACGGCGCGCGCCAGGATGTTGCGTTGTATTTCGCTCGACCCGCCGAAGATCGTCGCGGCGCGCCCGTTCAGATAGCGCGCGACGGGCGTACGTGCGTACTCCGGGCCGATCGGCGCGCCCGTCGCATGCCATCCAAGCGCCGCGCGCTGGTCCGGCGTCGCGTAGCACCCGAGCGCCTCCACGAGGAGCTCCGTGACGCGCTGCTGCGTCTCCGACCCCTTTAGCTTGAGGAGCGACGCCACCGCATCTCCGGCGTTGGCGCCAGTGGAAAGATTCGAGACGACGCGGCGCTCGGTGAATTCCACCGCCATGACCTCAGCCTCGAGTTCCGCCAGCCGGCGGCGAAACGACGGGTCCGCGGCCAGCGGCCCGCCACCATCGGATTGCTCCACGACGGCTATGGCCCGCAGCTGGCGCAGCAACCCCTTTATGCGCGCGCTCCAGGCGCCGCCGCCGCGCTCGAATTCCAACAGGTATTTCGCGACCGTCCACCCCTGGTTCTCCTCGCCGACGCGGTTGGCGACCGGGATCCTGACCTCGTCGAAGAACACCTGGTTTACCTCGTGCTCTCCTGAGATCGAGATGATCGGCTTCACGGTGATCCCCGGGGTCGCCATGTCCACGAGCAGAAAGCTGATCCCCCGCTGCGCCTTACCCTCGGCGGAGGTGCGGACCAGCATGAACATCCAGTTCGCGTGCTGCGCATGCGTCGTCCAGATCTTGGAGCCGGTCACGACGTACTCGTCTCCGTCCCGCACCGCGCGGGTCTGGAGCGAAGCCAGGTCGGACCCCGACTGGGGCTCGGAGTAGCCCTGGCACCAATAGTGCGCGCCGGAGAGGGTGCGCGGGAGGAAATATTCCTTCTGCGCCTGCGTGCCGTAGGCCATCAGGACTGGACCGCACATCTGGAGTCCCATTGCGGGCAGCGCCGGAGCGCCCGCCGCGGCGCATTCAGAATCGAAGATGTATCGCTGGACGTGGGTGAAGGCTGCGCCGCCATATTCCCGAGGCCATGACGGCGCAACCCAGCCCTGCTCGTAGAGTATCCGCTGCCAGCGCCGGGCGAGTTCGCCCTCCGCGAAAACCCCAGCCTGACGCGCCGCCGCCGCACGCAACTCGGGCGTCAGCTTGGCGGCGAGGAAAGCGCGCACCTGCTCGCGAAACGCGAGGTCGGCCGGCGCCAGTTCCAGGTCCATCCAGGGTGCTCCCGCTGTCTCGCCGCCATCGTTCCAAAACACATGGACGGCGGCGGATCTGAGTGTAAGATCGGCGAAGAAAAAAACAAGCTGGTTGGTTTTATTTGAAGGGGAGTAAATCGATGGACCTGGGTCTGAAAGGAAGGAAGGCGATCCTCGCCGGCGCCAGCAAGGGGATCGGGCGGGCCACCGCCGAGGTTCTCGCGCAGGAAGGGTGCGACGTCGCCATCTGCGCACGCAATGAGGAGGGCGTCAGGTCCGCCATCGAAAGTCTGAAGGCAAGTGGGAGCCGCGCGTTCGGCGAGGCGGTCAATATCACCGACGCGGTCGCCTACCAGGCATGGGTCGG
>JANXXA010000588.1 GCA_025350885.1 Phenylobacterium sp. | reverse complement strand
CCGGCGTCCAGCTTCTCCTGGAGCGCGGTCATCTCCTCCATCAGCTCGTCGGTGTAGTCCTCGCCCAGCCGGGTCGCGATGGCGTTGTATTCGTCGAAGAGCTTCTTCTCCTCGCACCAGGCGATGACGTTGCCCCAGACGTCGAGGCTGTCGTCCAGCTTCGGCTCCTGCTCCAGATAGCCGCGCTTGACGCCGTCGGCGGCGAAGGCTTCCCCGGTGAAGTCCTTGTCGATGCCAGCCATGATCTTCAGCAGCGTCGACTTGCCCGAGCCGTTGACGCCGACCACGCCGATCTTGGCGTCCGGATAGAACGACAGCCAGATGTCCGAAAAGGTCTTCTTCGGCGCCCCCGGGAAGGCCTTCGTCAGGCCCTGCATCTGATAGATGTATTGCTGCGCCATGGGGCGTCCGCACCGCTCGACTGAAAGAATGGGAATTCGAGGCGTGCAGATAGCGGGGGCGAGGCGCGCGCGCAACGACGGCGCGGCGCCGGCGCGATTCAGCGACGCGAATTTCACCGTCTGGCGCGGGAACCCGACCCCGGCCTTTCGCGTAATTCTCGCCAACGGGCGGTGGCGCCCTGGCTCGAGCAAAGGACACTTAAAGATGCACAAGGATCAGATCAAAGGCGCGGCCAAGGAAGCGGTGGGCTCGGTCAAGGAGGCCGCGGGCAAGGCGACCGGCAATGATCGGCTGGCCGCCAAGGGCGCCGCGGAACGCGTCGCGGGCAAGGTCGAAAAAGGCGTCGGCGGCGTCAAAGACTCCGCCCGCAGCGCGCTCAAGAAGTAGGCTCGCGTAAAGGCCCAACGCGCCCCTCGCTCGCCGGGCGAGGGGCGTCAGGCTCAGACGACAGGGCTCAGGCGGGCGGCAGGTCAGCCAGCCGGTAACCAACACCGGCCTCGCTGATCAGCATCGCCACGCCGGCTTGCCCGTCAAGGCTGTGGCCCTCCAGTTTCTGGCGCAGCTGGCCCACATAGACCCGCAGGTACTGGATGTCGGCCCGCGCGCTGCCCCAGACAGCGCGCAGCAGGTCCTTGTGGCCTACCGTGCGCCCGATCTGGAGCGCCAGCTCGGCCAGCAGATCGTATTCCTTGGGCGACAGCTTCAGCGGCCGCCCCGCCCGGGTTACCGTGCGCCGCCCCAGATCGACAGCCAGCTCGCCGGTACGCACCACCGGAGCCGAGCCCCGCGCCTGGACCCCGTGGCGCAGCCCTGCCCGCAGGCGCGCCAGGAGTTCGTCGACCCCGAACGGCTTCTGCACGAAATCGTCGGCGCCCAGGTCAAGGGCCGCGACCTTCATCGCCTCACTGTCGCGCGCCGACAGGATGACGATCGGCGTCTGTCCCCCCTCTTGTGGCTTGCGGGCGCGGATGTCGGCGATCACCGACAGACCGTCGCGGTCGGGCAGGCCCAGGTCGAGCAGCACCAGATCCGGCGCATAGTGGGCAAACCAGCGCAGCCCCTCGGCCGCCGTCCGCGCGCTCACCGGCCGGTATCCCGCCGCCTTCAGGGTCGCGACCAGGACGGCATTGAGGCTGGCGTCGTCCTCGACGATCAGCACGGTGGCGGGGTCGGCGAGCGAATCGACCTGCGGGTCGCCGGCGTCGCTCATGCCTGCGCGACCGCCTCAGCCTGAACGGCCAGGGGCGCTGAAAGACGGACGCACGCGCCCTTCGCGCCGGGCCGGTTGGCCGCCTCCACCCGGCCGCCCTGGGCCTCAACAAAGCCGCGGGCGATCGACAGGCCAAGCCCGGTTCCGGGCGGGCGGCCATCGCCGCTGACGCCGCGCGAAAACTTCTCGAACATCGGCTCGATGGCTTGCGGAAAGCCGGACCCTTCGTCCAGCACCTCGATCCAGCCCATGCCATCGTCAGCCCCGCCGCGCACGCGGATGGTCGAGCCTTGCGGAGAGTATTTGGCCGCGTTCTCCAGCACGTTGGCCAGCGCCGTCTCGAACAGCGTGGCGTCCACCAGCAGAGGGGCGGCGGAGGACGCCACCTCGTCAACCAGCGTGTGGCCAAGCAGCCCCGACCCGGCCTGGCGAAGCGCCTGGGCGACCAGATCGGCGGGCGCCATCGCCGCCTTGCGGACCACCACCGCGCCGGCGTCCAGCCGGTTCATGTCCAAGAGGTTGCCGACCATGGTCGACAATCGCGCGGTCTCGGTCTCGGCCAGGGTCAGCAGTTCGGCGCGGGTCGTCTCGTCATGGGTCGTGGCGAATTTCTGCAGGCTCTGCAGCGTGAACAGAACCGTCGACAGCGGGGTCTTCAGATCGTGCGAGACGGCGGCCAGCAGG
>JANXXA010000064.1 GCA_025350885.1 Phenylobacterium sp. | reverse complement strand
CTGGCGCGGGCCAAGGCGCTGGGGGCCGATCACCTGGTCAACTACAGGACCACGCCGTCCTGGTCCGGACCGGTGCGCGAGGCGACCGGCGGCGTGGGCGCGGACTTCATCATGGAGGTCGGCGGCGGCGGCACCATCCAGGAGAGCATGAAGGCCGTGCGGATCGGCGGTCACATCGCCATCATCGGGGTGGTCGCGGGCGCCGGCGAGGCGTTCAACCCGGCCAGCCTGATCGGCAACTCGGCCAGGCTGCAGGGCCTGTCGGTGGGTTCGCGCGACATGTTCGAGGCCATGTGCCGGGCCATCGACCTGCACAAGATTGGCCCGGTGGTCGATAAGGTCTATCCGTATACCGAGGCCAAGGCGGCGTTCGCGGCGATGGCGGGCGGCGAGCACTTTGGCAAGATCGTTCTGGAATTCTGAAGGTGATCTCATGAAAACCAAGGGCATCAACCATCTCGCGCTGGTCTGCCACGACATGGCCGAGACGGTGAAATTCTATACCGAGGCGCTCGGCATGCCGCTGGTCAAGACGGTGGAACTGCCGGGCGGCGGCCAGCACTTCTTCTTCGACTGCGGTGGCGGATCTCTGCTGGCGTTCTTCTGGTGGCCCGACGCGCCGCCGCAGGCGCCCGGCATCGCCTCGGTGAAGCATTTCCCCAGCGAGCCCAAGACCGCGGTGGGCTCGATGAACCATGTGGCCTTCCACCTGGACGAGGCCGAGCTGGAAGCCTCGGTCGCCCGGTTGCAGGCGGCGGGCGTGCAGGTCTCTGTGCCGATGGTGGTCAATCACGATGACAGCCCGATGGGCGTGGCCCAGGCGATGCACGACGGCGTCTGGGTGCGTTCGGTCTATTTCCGCGATCCCAACGGGATCATGCTGGAGTTCGCCGCCGTGCTGCGCGAATTCACCGCCGACGATGTCGCCCACGCGCCGGCCCGCGCGGTCGGGGTTGCGGTGGGGGCCAGGGTGACGATGACCGGATAGTGGTCCGATCCCAGGCGCGGCCCGCGGCGGACACTGACCGTCGCCCAGCCGGCGCCGGCATAGACGTGATCGATGGGCAGGACCGGGAAGGGCGCGGCGAGGCCGCGGGCCCTGACCCGGTCGGCGGGCCAGGAGGCCAGCGCCCGGTCGCGCCGCACAAGCCCGAACGCCCGGTCGTCGGCTCGGCGGGTAAACGACCAGGGTGTCGAATTGAAATCTCCGCCGAGGATCGCCCGGTCTCGCGGCAGCTCGGCCAGCACGCGCCGCATGGCCAGGCTCTGGGCGCGATGGTCGGGCTCAGTCGGCCAGGAGAAGTGGGTGACGATCACCTCGAAAGGTCCGCTGGCGCTCGCGTAGGTGGCGTTCACCCAGACCAGCTTCGAGCCCGGCGCGACCTTCGGGCGGTGCATGACCAGATAGGCGGCCGGGGTGAAGATCATCGCCGTGGTCGCGGCGCCGGCCACATGCCAGCCGGTCCGGGCCAGGATGGCGTCGCGCAGGGCCGGCGTGGCTTCCTCGATCATCACGACGTCAGGCTGCTCGGCGACCAGCCAGTCGGCGATCCGGCCCAGCTGGGGATTGTCCCGAGCGGCGTTGAACTGGATAACCTTGAGTTGTCCGCGCGCTCCGAGCGGCGCGGCAGGACCGGTTGATCGTAGGAATTCCGGCGTGATCAGGGTCGCGCCGGCGGCCAGGGCGATCACCGCCAGTGTAAAAGCCGGCCCGCGCATCGATTGGCCGCCCATCGCCGCGACGGCGACGCCGATGCCCGCACCCGCCGCCCACAACGGCGCCAGATGGGTCAGCACGTCGAGCCGGGCGCTGAATGCGCCCCCGAGCGCCAGCAGGCCCAGCCCGGCGCAGATCGCGCCCAGCGCCAAGCCGACTGCGCTCAGCCGGAAGGCCAATCGTTTCACCTTTGGGTGGAGCCGCGGCATCAGGGTTCATCCCCGCCCGGACGCCGCTCTCGAGAGGCATATTGTCGCATGTGATTCTAAATTTCGCCTCCTGCGTGCATGCGTTTGACTCGTTGGCGGCGAAATTGGATAACATAAGGTTAGTAGTGGCTGATCTGTGATCCAAGCAGGGCTGAGGAGTGAACACCGCATGAAACTTAAGACAATTTCGGCCATTGCGGCCGCGATGGCGGTGAGCACCAGCGCTCATGCGGCTGTAAATCTGGTCGTCAACGGCGGCTTTGAGAAGAACACGCAGAAGTTCGCGCACGAATTCGGGGCCTCCTGGATCTACGGCCAATCGGTGCTCGGTTGGACCTCGCCGGGCGTGAAAGCCTTCAATGTCTGGGAGCCCAACGGGACCGTGGCGACGACCATTAATGCCCGTGACCGCTTCAACCCGACTGGCGGCACCGGTCCCGGCAGCGGAGCTCAGGGCCAGTACCTGTGGAAGCTGCCGCCAGTTCCCGACCCCGACGGCGGCGCGTTCGTGATCTTGGACGGCGACACCAATGCCAACGGCCCGTTGCAGCAGATGATCAATGGCCTGAAGATTGGCCGGGTCTATACGCTGACCTTCGACTGGGCGGCCGTGCAATACAAGGCCCGGGTGGGCGCCACCACCGACAAGCTGAAGGTCGATTTCGGCGCGGATACCTTCACCACCGCGATCGTCGCCAACCCCAGCAAGGGTGCGCAGGGCTGGTTCATCGTGACCCACAAGTTCACCGCCAAGAGCACGTCGCAACTGCTGTCGTTCCTGTCGATCGGCTCGCCGCTTGGTCTGCCCCCGGCGGCTCTGCTGGATGGCGTTTCGCTGACCACGGTGCCGGAGCCGGCGTCCTGGGCGATGATGATCCTGGGCTTCTTCGGCCTGGGCGCGGCGCTTCGCCGGCGTCGGGTCGCCGTCACCGCCTGATCGCGGCCGACACAACAAGACAGGAGAGCCCCCGGTTCGCGCCGGGGCTTTTTTGTTTGCGGCGACACTCAAGGGCAACGACCGGGGCCAGCACTGCGCAGCGGCTGATGTCGATCTCGTCGGCGAGGATCAAGGATCACCGACTGGCCGGCCGCGGCCGCTTTTCGCCTCCTAGGTGTACGCGTTTGACTCGTTGAAAGCGAAATCGGATAAGACAACTTGAGTATGGCTCGTTGTGATCCGAGCCGCGTTGAGGGGCGAACACAGTATGAAACTTAAGACAATTTCGGCCATTGCGGCCGCGATGGCGGTGAGCACCAGTGCTCATGCCGCTGTCAATCTGGTGGTCAATGGCGGCTTCGAGCTCAGCACGCAGAAGTTCGCGCACGAATTCGGCGCCTCCTGGATCTACGGTCAGTCGGTGCTCGGTTGGACGTCGTCGAATGCGAAGGCGTTCAACGTCTGGGAGCCGAACATGACGGTGGCGACGACCATCAACGCCCGCGACCGCTTCAATCCGACCGGTAGCACCGTCACCGGAGCCCAGCGCCAGTTCCTCTGGAAGGCGCCGCCAATTCCGGATCCCGACGGCGGCGCCTTCGTGATTTTGGATGGCGACCTCAAGGACCGCGGCACCCTGCAGCAGATGATCAAGGGCCTGAAGATCGGCCGGGTCTACACGCTGGTCTTCGACTGGGCGGCCGTTCAATATAAGTCCCGCGACGGCGCCACGACCGACAAGCTGAAGGTCGATTTCGGCACGGACACCTTTACCACCGCGCTCGCTGTGAACCCCGCCAGGAGCGCGCAGGGCTGGTTCACCGTGACCCACAAGTTCACCGCCAAGAGCACGTCGCAGGTGCTGTCGTTCCTGTCGATCGGCACGCCGCTGGGCCTGCCCGCCGCGGCTCTGCTGGATGGCGTTTCGCTGACCACGGTGCCGGAGCCGGCGACCTGGGCGATGATGATCATGGGCTTCTTCGGCCTGGGCGCGGCGCTTCGCCGGCGTCGCGTCGCCGTCGCCGCCTGATCGCAGCCGACTCAACACGACAAGAGAGCCCCGGTTCGCGCCGGGGCTCTTTTTTGTTGCGCCGCCCTGAAAACGATGACCGTCAGATCACCGGGTCGAAGCCGCCGCCCTCCAGCCAGGCGAAGATCTGTTCTGCGGCCTCCTGCGCCGTGGCCCCCGTGGTGTCGATGCGGATTTCCGGCGTCCGCGGCGCCTCGTAGGGCGAATCCACACCGGTGAAGTTTTTCAGCTCGCCGGCGCGGGCCTTGGCGTAGAGGCCCTTGACGTCGCGGCGTTCCGCCTCGGCGATCGGGGTGTCGATGAACACCTCGACGAACTCGCGGTCGCCCATCAGGTCGCGGGCCATCCGCCGCTCGGCGCGGAACGGCGAGATGAACGAGACCAGCACGATCAGACCGGCATCGACCATCAGCCTGGCGACCTCGGCCACGCGACGGATGTTCTCGACCCGGTCAGCCTCGGTGAACCCCAGGTCCTTGTTCAGGCCATGGCGGACGTTATCGCCGTCGAGCAGGTAGGTGTGGCGGCCCTCGGCGGCGAGCCGCTTTTCCACCAGGTTGGCGATGGTTGACTTGCCCGCGCCGGAGAGGCCGGTCAGCCAGACCACCCGCGCCTTCTGGCCCTTGGCGGCCGAGCGGGCGGACTTGTCGACGTCCATCGCCTGCCAGTGGATGTTCTGACTGCGGCGCAGCGCGAAGTGCAGCATCCCGGCCGCCACCGTGCGGTTGGAGATCCGGTCAATCAGGATGAAGCCGCCCAAGTCGCGGTTCTGTGCATAGGGATCGAAGGCGATGGGGGCGTCCAGCGACAGGTTGCAGACGCCGATCTCGTTC
>JANXXA010000575.1 GCA_025350885.1 Phenylobacterium sp. | reverse complement strand
CTTTGAGTCCACGGCGATGACATTGGCCGGGCGCACGCCCATGGCCTTGATCAGCTCCAGCGTGGCGATGCCGGCGGCGCCGGGACCGTTCAGCACCACCTTGACCTCAGCCATGTCGCGCCCGGTGATGTGGCAGGCGTTGATCAGGCCGGCGGCGGAAATGATCGCCGTGCCGTGCTGGTCGTCGTGGAACACCGGGATGTCGAGCAGCTCCTGCAACTCGGTCTCGATGCGGAAGCACTCGGGACTCTTGATGTCCTCAAGGTTGATGCCGCCGAAGGTCACGCCGATGTTCTTGACCACGGTGATGATCTCGTCCGGGTCGGTGGCGATGCACTCGATGTCGATGGCGTCGACGTCGGCGAAGCGCTTGAACAGCACCCCCTTGCCTTCCATCACCGGCTTGGACGCCAGGGCGCCGAGATTGCCAAGGCCGAGGATCGCCGTACCGTTGGAAAACACCGCCACCAGGTTACCCTTGGATGTGTAGTCGTAGGCCGCGTCCGGATCGGCGGCGATGGCCAGCACCGGCACGGCCACGCCCGGCGAATAGGCCAGGCTGAGGTCGCGTTGCGTCGCCATCGGCTTGGTCGCCGCGATGGCGATCTTCCCCGGCGTCGGATACCGGTGGAAAGCCAGGGCTTCCTCGTCGGTAAAGGTGCGTTTCTCGGCGTCGCTCATGGCGGCGGCGGGTCCTTATAGAACATCGTTTGCGATGAGAGCGCGAACCTACAGAGCCCCGCCCCCTGAAACAACCTCGGTCGCGCAAGCTGAAGCTTGTGGTGATCGCCGCAGCGCCCATCCCCGGCGGGCTCGCGCGCTTTGCCATTGACCCGAGAGGCGGGGTCGGGAGACTTGCGCGTCTCGCCGGAGTGCCGCCGTTGTCCGACCAACCGATCAGGATCGCCATCGCCGGCGCGCTGGGGCGCATGGGCCAGGTCATGTCGGACGCCGTGTCGGCGAAGGACGGGCTGGCGCTGGTCGCCAGGTTTGATCGGCCGGGTCTGGCGGGTGAGGGCCTGACGACGCGGGACGAGGCGCTGGACACCGCCGACGTGGTCATCGACTTCACCACGCCGGCGGCCTCGGCGGAGCTGGCCGGCGCCTGCGCCGCGCGTGGCGGGCCGGCGCTGCTGGTCGGCGCGACGGGGTTCGACGAGGCTCAGATCGCCGTGATCGAGGCGGCCTCGAGCCGGATCGCCATCGTCCGCGCGGGCAACTTCTCGCTGGGCATGAACCTCTTGATGGGCCTGGTCGAACAGGCCGCCGCCAGGCTCGATGCGGCAGACTACGACATCGAGATCCTTGAGGCTCACCACCGCCGCAAGGTCGATGCGCCGTCCGGCGCGGCTCTGATGCTCGGCGAGGCCGCCGCCAAGGGCCGTGGGGTCAGCCTCGCCGATGTGGCCAAGCGGGGCCGCGACGGGATCACCGGGGCGCGCGCGACCGGCGAGATCGGCTTTTCGGTGATGCGCGGGGGCGGCATCGTCGGTGAACACAGCGTCAGTTTCATCGCCGAGGACGAGAGCCTGACGCTGGCCCATTCCGCCCGCGACCGCGGCCTGTTCGCCAGCGGCGCCCTGGTCGCCGCGCGCTGGGTCGTCGGCCGCCCGCCCGGCCACTACAGCATGCGCGACGTGCTGGGCTTCTCTGAGCGGGGCTGATCATGGAGGACCTCCTCACCCGCGACGCCAGCGAACAGATCGCGGCGCTGAACGCCCGGCGGGTCTCGTCCGTCGAGCTGCTGAAGACTACATTGGCCCGTCACGAACAGACCCGTGCCCGGCTGAACGCCGTGGTCGCCGTGGACCTCGACCGCGCCATGAACCGCGCCCGCGCCATCGACGACCTGCGCAACCGCGGTGAAGCCGTGGGCCTGCTGGCCGGCCTGCCGATGACCGTGAAGGACACCCTCGACGTCGTCGGGATGCCGGCGTCCTCCGGGCTGGCGGCCCTGCGCCGCCGCCAGGCGGGCGACGCCGCCGCGGTCGCCCATGCCAAGGCCGCCGGCGCGGTGATCTGGGGCAAGACCAAGACGCCGGTGATGGCCGGTGACTGGCAGACCTTCAACGCCCTCTACGGAACCACCAACAATCCCTGGGACGGAGCGCGCACGACCGGCGGCTCGTCCGGCGGCGCGGCCGCGGCCCTGGCCGCCGGCGTCACCGCGCTGGAGATCGGCTCGGACATCGGCGGATCGCTGCGCATACCGGCCAGCTTCTGCGGCGTGTTCAGCCACAAGCCGACCTGGGGACTGGTGGATCAGCGCGGCCACGTGCCGCCCAGCCCCGGCTCCTGGAGCGTCCGCGACCTTAACGTGATCGGTCCCATGGCCCGGACGGCGCGCGACCTTCGCCTGCTGTTGGCGGTGATCGAGGACGGCCCCCTGGCGCCCAAGGCGCCGCCGGCCGACCTGAAGGGGGCCCGCATCGCGCTCTGGCTCGACGAGCCCAGTTTCCCGCTCGACCCCCAGGTCCGGAGCGTTCTGGAAAGCCTCGCCGCCGAGCTCGCCACGGCCGGCGCGGAGGTGACGCCGATCGCCTCGCCGGTGCACATGCCGACCCTGATGGCCGCCTACCAGACCCTGCTGGGAGGGATCATCGGGGAGGATATGCCCGACGCAACGATCCGCGCCATGCAGCGGTTGCGCGGCTGGGCCCGCTGGTCGGTGAACCGCGGCGCGGCGCCCACATCGATGGCGGCCATGACGCTGGCCTACACCGCCACCCACCGCGAGTGGCTGGCGGCCGACGCCGTGCGCAACCGCCTGCGCCACGAGATCGCCAGTGTGTTCGAGAGGTTCGACGCGATCCTGGCGCCGATTGCGCCGGTCACCGCGTTCCCGCACGACCACCGCCCGTTCACGCGGCGCCGGCTCGTCCAGTCCGACGGCGCGATCCTGCCCTATGCGTCCATGCTGAACTGGATCTCGCTGGCCACCGCCCTGCACCTGCCGGCGACGGCGATCCCGGCGGGGCTTTCCGCATCTGTACTGCCGGTCGGCGCCCAGCTGATCGGCCCGCTGAACAGCGACGCGCGAATGCTGGCTCTGGCCCAGGCCATCGAGGAGAACGTCAGCGGGTTCATGGCCCCGCCGCCGGATCTTCAGGACGCCGGATCGTCCGCCAGCCGCGCATAGAGGTGCTGGTCCCAGAACCGGCCTTTCCAGAAACCATGGTCGCGCATTGTGCCCTCGAGCTGGAAACCGAACCGACTGAGCAAGGCGGCGGAGGCCAGGTTGCCGGGCGTCACCAGCGCGTCGAGACGACGTAGACCCAAGGCGGCGTGGCCGTGCGCCAGGAGCGCGGGCAGCACTTCGCCCATCACCCCCTGGCGCCATCGCGGGCGGACGACATTGTAGGACACCTCGCCGCGCGAGCCTCGCCGGCGTTCGGTGACGATGAGCCCGGCTGTCCCGACGAAGTCGCCGGCGCCGTCGCGGATGGCCCACCAGGCGCCGCCATTGTCCGGGAGCGCCGCGGCCCAGGCGATCATTGCATCCGCGGCCTCCAGGTCGGCCATGGGCGCGATGTCCATGTGCTCGACGGTCGCCGGATCTGAGAGATGGGCGAACAGGTCGCGCCGGTCGCCGGGCGCAAGCGGCGACAGCCGGTAGCGGGCGGTTGCAAGCCGGCTCACGGCGCGGGCGTGGCCTGGCGCGCCCACAGGCCATCGACGGCCGCCTGCACATCCTCGCCGCCCGCCCGGCGGACTAGGGACAGGCCCTCAAGCTCGACCCTGTCGGCGCGCAGCACGCGCGGATGCAGGCTGTAGCCCAGCAGATAGACCGCGCGGTCGGTTCGGGTCTGGCCGTCCTGGATGTAGACCGTGACGATGCCGACCGGCAGGCGCCCCTGAAGGGCCTTGTCGGCGCGCGTACGCCCCGCCCTGGCCAGTGCGGCGTCGAACCAGCCCGCCTCGATGCGGGGATTGCCGGTGGTCTGGACCGCGTCGCCGCGCACGTCGCGCGGGAAGCTCAGGCTCTGGGTCTGGATGACCTGTTCGGGGTGCGCCGAGGCCAGGCGCAGGCGCCCGCCGTCGCCGTCCGGGGCGCCGGTCAACAGGAAGGCGAACTTCAAGGCCCCAGCCCTGGCCTCATCCCTGCGTTCCCGCTCGGCGGTGGCGCGCTCACTGTCGGTCTGGGTGCGCTCGCGATGGGCGTCCCAATAGCCGAGGCCGGCGATCACCAGCGCCAGGATGCCGACGAGTTCCGCCAGCGACAGCCAGCGGAAGGCCAGGCGTTTTTTGCGCGGTGGGTCCTGGCTCATGCGTTCAACGGCCGGTGGAACCGAATCCGCCGGCGCCGCGGGCGGTCTCGTCAAGGCTCGTGACCTCGGCCCAGACCGCCTGGACCACCGGGGCGATGATCAGCTGGGCGATGCGGTCGCCGCGCCGGATGACGAAATCCTCCTCACCGAGATTGATCAGGATCACCTTCACCTCGCCGCGATAGTCGGCATCGACAGTGCCCGGCGTGTTCAGGCAGGTGACGCCAGACTTGGCGGCCAGGCCCGAACGCGGCCGCACCTGGCCCTCGAAGCCCGGCGGCAGGGCGAAGGCCAGGCCCGTGGGCACGGCATGGCGCGCGCCAGGCCGCAGGGTCAGCGGCTCGTCCTGCGGCAGGGCGGCCCGCAGGTCCATGCCGGCTGCCTGGGCGGTCTCATAGGCCGGCAGCGGCAGGCCCTCGCCGTGCGGCAGGCGGATGATCGGCACGGTGGGGGTCACGCGAGCGCCTCGACGATTCGCCGGGCCAGCCGGTGGGTGACCTCGACCTTGGCCATCCGGTCCCATCGCTCGACGCCGCCGGCGCTGACGATGGCCACGGCATTGTCGTCGCCGCCCAGGGTTCCGGCGACGCTGACGTCATTGGCGACGATCCAGTCGCAGCCCTTGCGGCCAAGCTTGGCCTTGGCGTTGGTCTCGACATTGTGGGTCTCGGCGGCGAACCCCACCACCAGGCGGGGCCGGCGGACATGTTTCGACAGGCTGGCGAGGATGTCGGGGTTCTCCACCAGGGCTATGGGGTCGGGGGCGGCGGGGCCCTTCTTGATCTTGCGCTCGCCGACGCTTTGCGGCCGCCAGTCGGCGACGGCGGCCACGCAGATGGCGATGTCGGCCGGCAACGCCGCCTCGCAGGCCGCCAGCATGTCGCGGGCGCTCTCGACATCGACGCGGGTGACCCCGGGCGGCGGCGCAAGGGCGGTCGGGCCGCTGACCAGCACGACCTCGGCGCCGAGCGCGGCCAGGGCGGCGGCTATGGCATAGCCCTGCTTGCCGGACGAGCGGTTGGTCAGCACGCGGACCGGGTCGATGGCCTCGGCGGTGGGGCCCGCCGTGACGATGGCTCGCCTGCCGGCCAGCGGCCGGGGGCTATCGCCCAGCGCCGCCAGGATCGCCTGGAAGATCGCCTGCGGCTCGGCCATGCGCCCCGGGCCATATTCGCCGCAGGCCATGGCGCCCTCCTCAGGACCGACGAAGGCCACCCCATCCGCCTTCAGGGTCGCGAGGTTCCGCTGGGTGGCCGCGTGCCGCCACATCCGCACATTCATCGAAGGCGCCATCAGCACCGGCTTGTCGGTCGCCAGCAGGGTGGTCGACGCCAGGTCCCCCGCCAGGCCGTTGGCCGCCTTGGCCATCAGGTCGGCGGTGGCCGGCGCCACGACGATCAGGTCCGCCGATCGCGAGAGCTCGATATGGCCCATCGCCGCCTCGTCGGTCAGGGAGAACAGCTCCCGGTAGACCTTGTCCTCGGCCAGGGCCGACAGCGACAGCGGGGTGACGAACTCCGCCCCGGCCCGGGTGAGGATCGGGCGCACGGCGATCCCGGCCTTGCGCACGAGGCGGGTCAGCTCGAGGCTCTTGTAGGCCGCGATTCCGCCGCCGACGATGAGCAGGATCCGCTTGTCGTCCCAAGTCTTCAGCAAGGCGCCTGCCCCTCGTACGTCGCGCCCCAGCCATAGGGCAGATGGGCCCCGCGAACAATTCCAGCAAATTCGACTCGACAAACGCGTTTTTATGTTCTTTCTTTGTTCCAACCTCTGCTGTGTCAGGAGAAAACGCGATGGCCAGGTTGAAGACGGCGCTCCCAATGGCGCTTCCTATGGTGCTCCCCACGGTCTTCGGGATTGCGGCGCTGACGTTGTTGAGCGCCTGCGACAACGGCCCCTCGGCGGTGAGCAAACAGGCGGCCAGCAGAGAGGCCACCGGCTCCCAGATGGCGACGGCCAACGCGACGGAGCGATCTTCCGACGGCCGCGACAGTTCGCGGAATTTCGCCGACGGGTCGCAGGTTGATCACCGCAAGGACGTGGTCGCCACGGCCGAGGACGGCAAGCCGATGTGGGCGCCCAGCCGGCGAAGCTCGGCCGACGACGGCGCCCAGCGCGCCTTCGAGCGCAATGGCCAGGTGTTCGAGGCCAAGTCGGTCGATCAGTTTGTCCGAAAGGCTCACGCCTTTGTCGGCCATCCGCCCAAGGGCACGCTGACGATCACCCGCAAGAACGGCGACACCCTGTTCTACGACCCCAAGGCCAACACCTTCGCCGTGGCCAACAAGGACGGCGCGCCGCGCACCATGTTCAAGCCGGACGACGGCATGGCCTATTGGGAAAAGCAGAAGGACCGCGAAGCTCGTAGTCAGACTGCGGGATCTGGCCGCCGCAAATCTTCCGACGACCAGGCCTGAGCGCTTGGCGGATCCGCGGCACATCGTCCGCACGGGCCAGACCGACTGGTCGACGGCGTGGCGCGGGCGTCATCCGTTCAATCCGGCCTCGGAGATGCGGATGGTCAGGCTGGGCGACCCGGCGGGCATGGTCCAGCTGGGCGTCCATCTGATCCGCATCCCGCCGGGCAAGGAGAGCTTCATCCCCCACGCCCATTCGGTGTCGGAGGAGTTCGTCTTCATCCTCGAAGGCGTCGGCGAGATGGTGCTGGACGACGTCGGCCATGCGGTCGGGCCGGGCGACTTCGTGGGGTTCCCCATCGACGGCGTGGTGCATTCTCTCAAATCCAAGGGACCGGGCGACCTGGTCTATCTGACCGCCGGGCGTCGCGACCCGCTGGAAGTGGCCGACATGCCGACCATCGGCAAGACCACGGTCTTCCGTAACGGGGCCATGGAGCTGTTCGGAGATGACGGCGCCGAGCGGCTGACGGGCGCCGAGTGGATGGCGCGGACGAAGATCGAGGACTGAGCGGTCAGCCCAGGATCAGCGCGGCCAGGAACGCCGCGCCGGAGGTCACGGCGCCGATGGCGAACCAGAGGACCGCCGAGCGTTCACGGACGGGCGCCCGCACCACGGAGGCCACCGTCGGCCGGGTCTCCAGCAGGCGGGCAAGATTGCGCAGGGCGGTGGCGGCCTCCTCGGCGAAGCGCCGGACTCGGGCTGGCGGCGCCAGTTCCCGGGCCATCCAGCGGCGGACGACAGGGTCGGCGGCGGTCCAGATGTCGTGGTCGGGCTGGATCCGGCGCGCGACGCCTTCCACCGTCATCATGGTCTTCTGCAGGAGCACCAGTTCGGGGCGCAGGCGCATGTCGTAGAGCGCGGTGATCTCGAACAGCTGCATCAGCACCCGGCTCATCGGCACCTCGCTGGCGGGCCGTCCGAACACCGGCTCGCCCACGGCCCGGAGCGCCTGGGCAAAGGCGGCGACGCTGTGGTGGGCCGGCACATATCCGGCGGCGAAATGCGTCCGCGCCACGCCCTCATAGTCCTTGTTGAGGAAGCCCCAGAGGATCTGCGCCAGATAGCGCCGCTCCGCCGGCCCGATCCGACCGATGATCCCATAGTCGACGGCGGTGAGCCGGTCCGGCGCAGCGGCGAACAGGTTACCTTCATGCAGGTCGGCATGGAAAACGCCGTGGTCCAGGGCCTGGGAGAGAAAGGCGCGGATCAGGTTGTCGGCCATGGCCTGTGGCGCAAGGCCAGGCTGGGTCAGGGCCGCGGGATCGGAGAGCGGCCAGCCTGTGGCCCACTCCATGGTCAGGACACGCTTGCCGACGCCTTCCCAGACGATCGCCGGGGCGGCCATGTAGCCGTCGTTGGCCATCACCTCGCGCAGTTCGTCGGCCCCGGCGGCCTCCAGCCGCAGATCGAGTTCAAGCTGTGTGGCCCGGATCACCGTGTCGGCGAAGGCCCGGGGCTCGAGGCGCCGCGCGGCGGGTATCCAGCGGTCGATCAGTCGGGCGGCCAGGGCCAGGCTCTCTCCGTCCTGCGCGACCCGCCGTTCGATGCCGGGCCGCAGCACCTTCACCGCCACCTTGCGCCCATCGTGCAGCACCGCCGGGTGCGCCTGGGCCAGGGAGGCCGCGGCCATGGGCGCGCCGAACTCCACATAGAGGCTTTCGATGGGTCGCCCGAGCGCGCGCTCCACTTCGGCCCGCGCCACCGCCGTGGAGAACGCAGGCAGCCGGTCCTTCAGTCGCGACATGTCCTGGGCGAATTCCGCGCCGAAGAAATCACCGCGCGTCGAGAGCAGCTGGCCAAGCTTGATGGCCACCGGGCCCATGCCCTCCAGTGATCGCGCCAGTCGTTCGCCGGGTCTCCCGGATTTGGCCCCAGCTCCGGCAAGCACGCGCAAGGTCGTGGCCAACGTGCGGACACCTGGCGCGTACAGCCCGTCCAGCTCCCGCGGCAGCAGCGCATCGTTGCGGATCAGCACCCAGACCGCGCCGGTCATCCGGCCAAACGCGCCGAGCCCGCTCATCGGCCTAGATCGCCCGGCCGGTATGCAGGGCGGCCACGCCGCCGGTGAAGTTGGTATAGTCGACGCGCGCGAACCCGGCCTCGGCGATCATCTGGGCGAACCGGCGCTGGTCGGGGAACCGGCGGATGCTTTCCACCAGGTACTGATAGGCCGCCCGGTCGCCGCCGACCCGCGCGCCGATTTCCGGGATCACCTTGAAAGAATAGGCGTCATAGGCGCGCTGCAGGGCCTCGGTGACCGGCCGCGAGAACTCCAGGCAGAGAAACCGGCCGCCCGGCTTCAGCACCCGCCGCGCCTCGCGCAGGGCGGCCGGGACGTCGGTGACATTGCGGATGCCGAAGGCGATCACATAGGCTTCGGCGCTGGCGTCGGCCAGGGGCAGGCGCTGCGCATCGCCGACCGCCCAAGCGATCTGCGGCTCCGAACCCTTGTGGCGGCCCGCCGCGATCATCTCGGCGTTGTAATCGACGACCAGAACCCTGGCGTCGGCCCCGCCACGGCGCAGCCGGGTCCGCCGGGCCATCCGGGCGAAGCGGCGGGCCATGTCGCCGGTGCCGCCGGCGCAGTCGATGATGGTCTCGCCCGGCTGCGGATTGAGCCTGGCGGCGACCGCATCCTTCCACAGCCGGTGGACGCCGCCGCTCATCAGGTCGTTCATCAGGTCGTAGCGCCGGGCCACGCGATCAAAGACCCCGCGCACGAGCCCGGGCTTCTCGCGCGGATCGACGTCCTCAAATCCGAAGGTGGCGGCGGGGCCGGTCATGGGAGGCTATTACCGTGGGGGGCCTTGGCGCGCCATCCCGGGCATGCCAAGCCGCACCTTCGCTTGCTTTGCGTGGGAACCATGCCCGAACTTCCCGAGGTCGAAACGGTGCGCAACGGCCTCGCCCCCGTGCTGGAGGGCCAGCGCCTGGCCCGGGTCGAGGCTCGTCGGCCGGATCTGCGTTTTCCCCTGCCGGCGAACTTCGTGCAGCAGCTCACCGGCGCCACCATCACCGGCCTGCGGCGGCGCGCGAAGTACCTGCTGGCCAGCCTCGACCGCGAGGACACCCTGGTGATGCACCTGGGGATGAGCGGGCGCTTTGAGATCACCCGACCTCTGGAGACCGAGGCGGAGGCCGAGCTGGAGACCACGCGGCCGGGCCGCTTTCACTATGCGCCCGAGCCTGACCCCAAGCATGCGCACATCGTCCTGACCACTGAGGCCGGAACCCGTGTCACCTACTATGACCCCCGGCGGTTCGGTTACATGGCGTTGATCGACACCGTCACGCTGCCCGGCCACCCCTGGTTCGCCGGGCTGGGCCCCGAGCCGTTGTCCGACGACTTCAACGCCGACCGGCTGAAGGCCGCGTTCAAGGATCGCAGACAGGGGCCCAAGACCCTGCTGCTCGATCAGCGGGTCGTGGCGGGACTTGGCAACATCTATGTCTGCGAGGCGCTGCACCGGTCGCGTATCTCGCCGTTCAGGGCGGCGGGCAGGATTTCCGGGCGGCGGCTTGAGCGGCTGGCGGCCGAGATTCGCGCGGTGCTGGGCGAGGCGATCGCCGCCGGCGGATCGACCTTGCGCGACTATGCCCAGGTCGACGGGACCCTCGGCTATTTTCAGCATCGCTTTGGCGTCTACGACCGCGAGGGCCAGGCCTGCGCCACCGACGGCTGCGCCGGCGTGATCGCGCGCCGGGTACAGTCGGGCCGCTCGACCTTCCACTGTCCGGTCTGCCAGAGGTGATCCGCCTCTTCAGGATTTTTGCGGGCGGCCTGGCCGCGCTTGCGGTCGCCGGAGCCGCGGCGGCGCGGCCCCCGCTGTGGATCATCAGGGATAAGGATTCGCAGCTGCTGCTGTTCGGCTCGATCCATGTGCTGCCGCCGGGCCTCGACTGGACCCCGCCGGCGCTGGTCCGCGCGCTCAAGGCGGCCGACGACCTGTGGTTCGAACTGCCCATCGACGCCAAGACCGAAGCCGACACCGCCAGCCTCGCCAGCCAGGCCGGCGTGCTTGGGCCAGACCAGTCGCTGTTCAAGCTGTTGCCCATCGACGATGTGGCGCGGCTGAACAGGGTCGCGGCGCTCTACAGCGTCTCGCCGGCCCTGCTCGACCGCCTGCAGCCATGGCTGGCGGAGATCGCGCTCGCGGGCGCGGCCTACCGCGAGGCTGGCGCGGAGGCGGCGTCGGGCGTCGAGAAATCCATCTCGGCCCTGGCCGGTCCACGCGCCACGCGCCGGGCGTTCGAGACGTCGGCCGAACAGATATCGTTGTTGTCCGGAGGCCTGCCCGCCGAACAGATTGCCTCTCTGCATGAGACCATGGTGGAGCTCGAAGATCAGCCCGACGAGTTCATGGTTCTGGTCCGGGCCTGGATGCACGGCGATGTCGCGGCCTTGAATCGCGAGGCCCTGGACCCGGTGCGGAAGACGTCGCCAAGCCTGTTTCGCCGCGTGGTCACCGAGCGCAACGCGCGCTGGACCCAGGTGCTCGACGCCCGGCTGAAAGGCCATGGCCGGACCGTCGTGGTGGTCGGGGTCGGTCACCTGATCGGATCCGACGGTCTGCCCGCCCGGCTGCGCGCGCTTGGCTATTCGGTTACGGGGCCTTAAGGCGGCAGGCTGGACCTCGCAGGAAGCCGACCATGACCTTCAAGACCTTGATCGTGGAGCGGCGCGACGCCGTGACCCTGATCCGGCTCAACCGGCCGCACGCGCTGAATGCGTTGAGCGGCGAGCTGATGGACGAGCTGACCGCGGCGCTGGACGCCACCGAGGCCGATCCGGGCGTGCGTTGCGTCGTGATCACCGGCTCGGACCGGGCCTTCGCCGCCGGCGCCGACATTAAGGAGATGGCTTCGAAAAGCTACGCCGAGGCCTTCGGCGAGGATTTTATCACCCGCAACTGGGAACGGGTCACCCGCTGCCGCAAGCCGGTGATCGCCGCAGTGGCCGGTTTTGCCCTGGGAGGCGGGTGCGAGCTGGCGATGATGTGCGACTTCATTATCGCCGCCGACAACGCCAAGTTCGGCCAGCCGGAGATCAACCTGGGGGTCACCCCTGGCGCCGGCGGCACCCAGCGGCTGACCCGATTCGCCGGCAAGTCCAAGGCCATGGACATGGTGCTCACCGCCCGGATGATGGATGCTGGCGAGGCCGAGCGCTGCGG
>JANXXA010000531.1 GCA_025350885.1 Phenylobacterium sp. | reverse complement strand
CAGCGCCTCGGCGAACAGCACCCAGCCCAGCCAGGTGGCCACCACCGGCTGGACCAGCACCACCACCGAGGCGGTCGCCGTGGGCAGCCGGCCCATGGCCCAGGCGATCGAGCCCTGGCCGGCGACATGCACCAGGCCGAGCGCCACGCACGCACCCCAGCCCGCCGCCGTCGCTGGCGCGATCTGTTCGCCGAGCAGCAGGGCCGCGACCAGCAGCAGCGGCGCGCCGACAACGCCGGACCAGAACATCAGCCGGCTTGCGCCCTCGGTCTTGCGGCCCTGCGCGATCGCCAGGAAGTAGAAGGCGTACCAGAGCGCGGTGCCGAGCGAGAAGGCGTCGCCGAGGGGTTCGTTCAACAGGTGACCGCCCCCGCTGCGGCCCGCCGCCATCAACCAGACGCCGGCGACGGCTACCGCCACGGCCAGCAGGAACGCCGCCTTTGGCCGCTGCTTCAGGAAGATCCAGGCAAACGCGGTCACCACCACCGGCGCCAGGTTGGAGAGAACCGTGGCATTGGCCACCGAGGTGTATTTCACCCCGTAGTGCCAGAACCCCAGATCGCCGGCGAAAAGCACCCCGGCGATCAGGGCGATCGGCGACGGTCGAACGAGCGGCCCTGAACTGCGTCGGGTCATCACCGCCAGCAGCGGCAGCGCGAAGGCCAGGCGCCAGAACCCGCCCGCCGCCGGCCCGGTCCCGGTGAGCCGCACCAGAATTCCCGAGAACCCGATCACGCAGGCGCCGAACACCAGCGCGGCGACGGCCCGCCAGCGATCATGCCCGGCCTCAACCCCCGCCGCGTCAGTCAAACCCGATCTCCCCGCGAAGCTCAGCGGCGGTCATGCCGCGCGCGCGCAGGTCGCGCAATGTTTCGGCGCGGTCGCGCTTGGCCAGCCGCTTGCCGTCCGGACCGGCCAGCAGGCGGTGGTGCCGATAGACCGGCGTCGGCAGGCCGAGCAGGGCCTGCAGCAGCCGTTGCACATGCGCCGCCTGGATCAGGTCGGCGCCGCGGATCACGTGGGTTATCCCCTGCAGCGCGTCATCCGTGACGCAGGCCAGATGATAGGCCACCGCCCCATCCTTGCGCGCCAGCACCACGTCGCCGCCGAGCTCCGGCCTCGCCTGGACGAGGCCCTCGCCTTCCACCACGAACGTCAGACCGGCGAATCCGCCAAGCACCCGTTCCGCCGCCGCGAGCGACAACCGCCACGCATAGGGCTCGCCGGCGGCGACGCGCCGCGCTTCCTCGGCCGCGGCGAGCGCCGCGCCGCGATAGGCGTCCATCGGCTCGTGCGGCGCGCCGGCGATCTCGCCTTCGAGGTCGCTTCGGGTCTTGAAGCAACGGTAGAGCAAGCCTTGGGCCTTTAGGGTGGCCAGGGCGGCGGCGTAGGTCTCCAGATGGTCGGATTGCTGGCGGACCGGCCGTTCCCAAGCCAGGCCGATCCAGGCGAGATCCTCGTGGATGGCGGTCACGAACTCTGGCCGGCAGCGGGTCCGGTCGAGATCCTCGATGCGTAGCAGGAGGCGGCCCCGCACGGCCTGGGCGGCGGCGAACGCGGTCAGGGCCGAAAAAGCGTGGCCCCGATGCAGCAACCCTGTCGGGGACGGCGCGAAACGGGTGACGAAGGGCGGACCGCTCACCCGGAGAGTCTAGTCCGCGCGGTGCTTTGGAACCAGACCCATGTGCTGGAAGATCGCCCGGAAGAAGGCGATCTCGCCCCCACAGGCCACCTTCAGATGGTCGAACTGGGTGAAGCCGGCCATCTCGGCCAGGCCGTGCGCCGAACACCAGGCCGCCGTGGTGGCGAGTTCGATGTCCAGCGTGTCGGCCGGGTTGGCGCCGGCCTCGACCAGGGTGTCGCGCACCTTGCAGTAGGCGCCTTCTTCGTCGCCCCGCATCTTGTCGGGCAAGTCTTCGCGGTCGCGGGCGGTGTCGTACATCACCCGATAGAGCGCCGGGTTCTGGCGGGCGAAACAGACATAGGCCACGCCCAGCTCGTTCATCGCCGCCTGACTTGAACTGGCCGCAGCCTTGGCGGCGGCCAGCGCCGCGTCCAGCAGGTCCCAACCTTCGTGGGCAACCGCGTCCATCAACTCGCCCTTGTCCTTGAAATGGTGATAGGGCGCGGCGGGGCTGACGCCGGCCTCGCGCGCCACCGCGCGGAGCGACAGTGCGCTCGGACCCTCGGCTTCCAGAACCCGGCGGGCGGCGTCGATCAGTGCGCGGCGCAGATCGCCGTGGTGGTAGGGCCGGGCCTCGGCGGTTTGAGAGTGTCTCATTGGCCACACTCTAGGGCTCTGTCTTGGCGCCGTAAAGATATCTTGACGCCGCTCAGATAGGCCATCGCTCAAGCCGGCACTGGCCGCCCGGAGCTACTCGGTGGATCGCAGCCTGCTCTGTGCGCTTGCAGCTTCCCTCACAGCCCATACAGAAATGAATGACGGTACGTTGTAAATTTGTATCTAGGCATCGTTCAGATAAGTGCTATCTAAACATCGTCCACATCGGACATGGCGACCGGCCCCTCCGGCGCCCTCCAGAAAAAAGGAACCTTGGTCATGTCGATCCGATTGAACCGCATCCTCGACGTCGTCGCCTCCTTCGCGATCGTCGCGCTGGGCCTGGCGCTCGCCGGCGCCACCGCCAGCGTCGGCGCCTGAGACCCGATGCGATGCCGATAAGCCTCGCCCCACGACGCAAGGTGGTGGCGAGGCCCGGCAAGCGCCAGATTCTGTGTCATGGAGAAGTCGTCGAATCTTTCCTATAGTGGATTCCATAGCGGGGCTGCCCGAGCTTCCTGAACGGGCCCGTCGCCGCTTCAACGCGTCGCAGACGAGGGTTCCGTCTTCAGTTCAACACCGTCCGACATAGGCGCCGCGCGCGCCCAAGGGTCTGATCGCCAGAGGCCCGACCATGCAGGTGCTTAGCCGTCCGCCGTCTGGATGCCCGGCCCTGGTGCTGAACGCCGACTTCCGGCCGCTCAGCTACTACCCGCTGTCGCTGTGGCCCTGGCAGGACGTCGTCAAGGCGGTGTTCCTGGACCGCGTGGACGTGGTCTCCACCTATGATCAGGTCGTCCATTCACCCTCGTTCGAGATGCCATTGCCCAGCGTGGTCTCGCTCAAGCACTATGTGACCCAGGACCGGCCGCCGGCCTTCACCCGGTTCAACCTGTTCCTGCGCGACGCCTTCGTCTGCCAGTACTGCCACGCGGGCGAGGATCTGACCTTCGACCATGTGATCCCGCGCTCCCGTGGAGGGCGCACGACCTGGGAAAACATCGTCACCGCCTGCGCGCGCTGCAACCTGACCAAGGGTGGCCGCACCCCGCGCGAGGCCAGCATGCATCCGCTGCACGCACCGCATCGTCCCTCGGCCTTCGAGCTGCAACAGCACGGCCGCCGTTTCCCGCCGCACCATCTGCACGAAAGCTGGCTCGACTACCTCTACTGGGACATCGAGCTGGAAGCCTAGCTGCGCGTTCAGACTTCAGAAATTCACGCGGCCCCCTGAGCACAAGCGATCGGGCGACCCATGTAGGGCTCTCTCGGATGTGCGCTCTTGGATAGGGCGTCTCGTCCGCCAAGGAGAGCTTGAGATGAAAACGCCCGGCCCGGACCATCCGATCACGCTGGAACCGGCGACCGGTCGTTGGTGCGCGCGGTTTGCCGGCGAGGTGATCGCCGACAGCAGCGCCGCCGTGATCCTGCGCGAGGCGAGCTACCCGGCTCGGGTCTACTTTCCGCGGGCCGACGTCGCCATGCAGCACCTGGACCGGACCGAGGCGACCACCCACTGCCCCTACAAGGGCGACGCGGCCTACTACAGCGTGCGCGCCAACGGCGCGATGTCGGAAAGCGCCGTCTGGACCTATGAGCAGCCCTACCCCGCGATGGCCGGCATCGCGGGCCTGCTGTCGTTCTATCCGGATCGCGTCGAGGTCTATGAGGTCGCCGAACCTGCAGTCTCCATCGGCGTCTAAAGTCCGTCACCCCATGGCCTGCTCATCCCCGCGATCGGCGGCGGCCTCGCGCGGCTCAGCCGGCGCGCGGTTCAGGTATCGAGCGCTCTTACCTGTCGCGCGGATTGCGCTACCCTGCTGTGGGTGCCGCGGCGTTAGCGTAGGCGCGCGGGGCGCGTGGGGAGGGTCTGAAAAATGGCGTGGCGTGCCTTCACGGCTCTGTTGATGGCTGCGGGCGTATGGCTCGCGGCCGCCCCGACCCAGGCCCAGGAGCTCAAGGTTCGGCCTGGCACCGGCTCTGTCGAGGGCGCGCCGGGCTCGCTGCAGGACGTGCCCGCGCCGGCGCCGATCCTCGGACCGCGGGTCGCGCCCGGCTTCTCGCCACCGCGATTCAACGGCAAGCCCGACTTCACCGGCGTGTGGAACAACGAGACCCTGACCGGCATCGACCGCCCGCCCGCGTTCGGCGCGCGCCTTGTCCTGACCGGTACCGAGGCTCGGACCATCGAGGGCGCCAACGACAAGCTGCTCGCCCGCGCCAACGCGCCCACGGAGGCGGGCGCCAACGTCAAGGACATCGAGGCCAAGGATACCTGCTCGGGCGGCCGCTCCGGGGCGGCCCAGGTCTGTAACTACGACGCGGCCTGGACATCGCCCGGCGAGAAGGTGATGCGGGTCAACGGTCAGCCGCGCACCTCGCTGCTGACCACGCCGGACGGCCAGTATCCGAGAGCTAAGCGCCAGCCGACCGCGGCGGAGCGTGAGCGCCGCGCCCGGGCGGCCACTGGCGAAGGCGGCGGTGGCCTGAGCGCTGCCGAGCAACAGCGAGGTCCGCAGAACGACAACCCCGAAACGCGCGGCCTTGCCGAACGCTGCATCATCGTGCGGTCCGACCCGCCGATGTTTCGCGGGCTCTACAACAACAACCACCTCTTCCAGATGGGGACCGACCATGTCGCCATTGTCACCGAGATGATCCACGACGTACGGGACATCCGGTTGAATTCCACCCACCGCACAGACGGCGTGCGGCCCTGGTTCGGTGACTCCATCGGCTGGTGGGAGGGCGACACCCTGGTGGTCGAGACCACGAACATGCCGGAAAGCCAGGCGTATCGAGGGGCGTGGGAGAACCTGAAGGTGATCGAACGGTTCACCATGGTCTCGCCCCAGCGGATGAACTACCGCTTCGAGATCGTCGATCCAACCCTGTGGGACAAGCCGTGGGGCGGCGAGTACGAGCTCGGGCGCGGCGGACCAATGTTCGAATACGCCTGCCACGAGGGCAACTATGGCCTCGCGAACATCCTCGCCGGGGCTCGCGCTGAAGATGCCCAGGCCGCGGGGCGCGAGCAGAGCCAGGCGCCGGTGAGGCGGTAGTTTTCGCGTGAATTTGCGGCGGCTGATCGTGGCCTGACGGTCCGCTCCCCACCCAGCGGCGCCGCGCCGGGAGGGGAACCGCCCTTCAAGATCCTCCCCCAGGCCGAAAGGCCGATTGAGGGTCGGTGCGAGGCTGCGGCCGTCGTCGGCTGGTCAGCGAACCGTTTCGGTCTCCTTGGGCGCCGAAACACGGCGCGTCCGGGTCTGGGCCTTGGGTTTTGGCAGGAGCCGAAAGCGCGTCTGGCACCACGCGAAGTCAATGCCCACATCCAGCAGGGCGTCGGAACGTCCGCAGGGGCAGCCAAATTCCATGACCGCGATGACCCGGTAGGTCTCTCCGGCCACGAGTGGCACCTGCCGTCCGGTGGCATGGTTCGGGGCGGCGTTGACGCAGAGAACCAGATCGCCAGGGCCGACAGCGTCGCTCATAGCCTTCATCCACTACCCGGAGGGAAGTTTAGACCCTGACTGCCAAGGGGCAAGCCGCCTCAGTAGGCGAAGCTCTCGAACACCTTGCTGACGTCGCCGGCCCAGGGGCCGTTGTAGAGGTCGAGCAACCGCTCGGCCTGGGTAATCCCGCTGTCGGCGATCTCGTCGAGTTGTGAGAGATAGTTGGTCTCGTCGACCATGCCGCCCGACAGCCGATTGCGGCGCTTCAGCCCCTCGCGGGCGATGGCGTTCATGTCCTTGGCCACGTCCTGGACACTGCGTCCGGCGATCTGCGCCTTCAGGCCCAGTCGGGCGACATCAGCGCGCAGACGCTCATGATCCTCGATCTTCCAGTGTTTGCAGAGATCCCAGGCGGCGGCCAGGGCCGCACTGTCGTAGAAGATGCCCATCCACAGCGCCGGCAGGGCGCAGAGCGCGCTCCACGGCCCGGAGTCCGCGCCGCGCATTTCCAGGTACTGCTTCAGCCGCACCTCCGGGAAGATCGTCGTGGTGTGGTCGGCCCAGTCCTTGATCGACGGCCGCTCGCCCGGCAGTTCGGCCAGCTTGCCGTCCATAAAATCGCGAAATGAGCGGCCAGCCAGGTCGATATAACGGTCGCCGCGCTTGGCGAAATACATCGGCACGTTCAGCGCGTAGTTGGCGTAGGTCTCGAAGCCGAAACCGTCCGCAAAGACGAAATCCAGCATGCCCGTGCGATCAGCGTCGGTGTCGGTCCAGACGTTGGCCCGGGCCGAGAGGAAGCCAGAGGGCTTGCCTTCCTTGAACGGCGAATTGGCGAACAGGGCGGTGCAGATCGGCTGCAGCGCCAGGCTGACCCGAAACTTGGCTACCATGTCGGCCTCGGAGCCGAAGTCGAGATTGGCCTGCACGGTGCAGGTGCGGAACATCATGTCCAGTCCCATGCCGCCGACCTTGGGCATGTATTCACGCATGATCTTGTAGCGGCCCTTGGGCATCACCGGCACCTGGTCGCGCCGCCACACCGGGGTATAGCCCAGGCCCAGAAAACCCACCCCAAGCTCGTCGGCGACGGTCTTGACCTCGATCAGGTGCTGACCGGTTTCCTCGCAGATGTCGTGGATGGTCTCCAGCGGCGCGCCGGACAGCTCGAACTGGCCACCCGGCTCCAGGCTGACGTTGGCCTTGCCGCGTTCCAGCGCGATGACGTTGCCGGCCTCGTTCACCGGCGCCCAGCCGAACCGGGTCAGACCGTCGAGCAGCGCCTTGATGCCGCTCGGTTCATAGGGAACCGGCGCGTGTGTCCCCAGCCGGAAGACGAATTTCTCGTGCTCGGCGCCGACCCGCCAGTCGGACTTGGGCTTGGAGCCCTTGTCGAACCAGGCCACCAGATCATCGAACGTCAGGGGCCGATCATCGGCGGCGATCTCGGCCATGCAGTTTCTCCCCCAGCCCGGTCCGCAGCCTGTTATCGCGCGGCTGTGCTCTCTACGTCGGAGTTCTAGGTGGGCGCAATCGCGCCAAGCTCAAGGGGCGCCTTTGGGGGTCCAGTCCCCGAGCGTCGCCTGCCACAGCGTCAACGCGGCGATCGCGGCGGTGTCGGCGCGCAGGATCCGGGGGCCCAACGAGACGGGGATGGCGTAGGGCAGAGCGCGCAGTGTCCGCCTTTCGCTCGGCGAGAACCCACCCTCCGGACCTATCAGGATGGCCCACGGTTCTCCTTCCCCCTCCCCGCGAGAGGGAGGGGTAAGCCCTTGCAGGATGGGCGGAGCGTCCCCGGCTTCGTCGCAGAACAGCAGCTGCCGGCCTGGCTCCCAGCCGCCGATCAGCACCTCCAGCTTCACTGGGTCGAGGATCTCGGGCACATCGAGCCGACCGGTCTGCTCGGCCGCCTCGATGGCGATGGCGGTCAGCCGGTCCACCCGGGTCCGGTCGGCGTTGGTCCGTTCGGTGGTCACCAGGCGTACCCGGCGGGCGCCCAGTTCCGCGGCTTTTTCGACGATGGTTTCGACCCGGCCGCGCTTGACCAGGGCTACGATCAGGTCGAGGTCCGGCCCCACCGTCTGGGGCCGCACCGGCGCCTCTGCCCGTACGGCGACCGCGCGCCGGGTCACCGCTGTGATCCGCACCCGCCACTCGCCGTCGCGGCCGTTGAACGCCAGCAGCTCGTCGCCGACCGCCAGGCGCATCACCGTGGCCAGATAGCGGCTCTGGCCGGGGTCCAGCGCAAGTTCGCCACCAGCCGCGAGATCGTGGGGAATGAACAGACGGATCATCACAGCCGTTGTAGCGCCCCTGCCATCATCGGGAATAGGGTTGCACCATGACCAAGCACGACGACTACGATCACCAACTTGAGCTGCTGCAGATCGCCCTGGTGCGGTTCCAGCAGGCGGAGATCAAGGCCGGCGCCAAGACCCTGGTGATCTTCGAAGGCCGGGACGCGGCCGGCAAGGACGGAGCGATCAAGCGGATCACCGAGCATCTGTCGGTGCGCAACACCCGCGCCATCGCCCTGCCCAGACCTTCGGATCGCGAACAGTCCCAATGGTATTTCCAGCGTTACGTCCGCCACTTGCCGGCGGCCGGCGAGTTGGTGCTGCTCAACCGGTCCTGGTACAATCGTGCGGGCGTCGAGCCGGTGATGGGGTTCTGCACCCCGGCCGAGCACGAGACGTTCCTGCGCGACGTATCGGGGTTCGAGGCCATGCTGGCCGGCAGCGGGCTGCGGCTGGTCAAGCTGTGGCTCGACATCTCCCGCGACGAGCAGGCCCAACGCCTCAAGGCTCGCCGCAACGATCCGCTGAAGGCGCTGAAGGTCAGCCCGCTGGACGCCGTGGCCGAGGAAAAGTGGGATGCCTACACCGAAGCCCGCGACCAGATGCTGCGCCGGACGCACACGGATGCCGCCCCGTGGGTCATCGTGCGCGCCGATCACAAGAAGGCGGCGCGGCTCAACACCATCCGCTATCTGCTGAACCTGCTCGCGCCCAAGGCGATCGCCAGGGGCGTCGACAAGCCCGACCCCGATGTGGTCTTCGAATTCGAGGCCCAGGCGCTCACCGATGGCCGGCTCGCCCGGTAGCAGGAGAACTCACCATGCAGACCGCCACCCTCGGACCGCTCGGCCCGGTCAGCCGGCTGACGCTGGGCGGCGGCGGCATCGGCCAGGTCTGGGGTCCGACCAGCCGGGATGAGGCGATGGCGACGCTGAAAGCCGGCATCGACGGCGGGATCTCGGTGCTCGACGCCGCGCCGATGTACGGCGCCTGCGAAGCAGTCATCGGCTCGACGTTCCAAGGCGTGCTGCCCGCCGGCGTTCGCATCACCACCAAGTGCCAGCTCGGAGCGCCGGCCGCCGGTGCGGTGGCCTCGAAGCTCGAGCAGTCACTCGACGCGAGCCTCGAAGC
>JANXXA010000530.1 GCA_025350885.1 Phenylobacterium sp. | reverse complement strand
GCCGCTACAACAAGCTGCGGCACGTCAACATCTGGCCCCGGCCGATCCAGGACAAGCCGCATCCGCCGGTGCACATCCCCGGCGGCGGCTCGGTGGAGACCTATGACTTCTGCATCGACAACACCTATTCCTATTCCTACCTCAGCTTCTCCGGCTACCTGCGGGCCCAGTCACTGATGAGCGGCTACTGGAAGCGGGTCGAGGAACGCGGCGTCGACAAGAGCCCCTATCGCGCGGGCTTCGCCCAGACGATCCTGGTGGCCGACACCGACGAGGAGGCCGAGCGGCTCTATTCCGAGCACGTCAGCTACTTCTACAACCGCTGCCTGCACGTCTATCCGGGCTTCGCTGACGCCCCTGGGTATCGGACCATCAAGACCATCCAGACCGGCGCGCTGTCGCAGTACGCCCCGCCCACCGGCGGCTACACCCAGCTGACCTGGAAGGAGCTGACCGAACAGGGCCACGTGATCGCCGGGTCGCCGGAGACCGTGCGCCAACGGATGGAGGACCTGATCAAGGGCCTCAACGTCGGCAACATCTTCTGCCTGATGCACGTGGGCAACATGCCCGCCGACAAATGCATGTATTCCAGCAAGCTGTTCGCCGAGAAGGTGATGCCGAAGCTGCGCAACATGTTCCCCGATTGGGAAAGCGACAACCGCTTCTGGACCTCGCCGCTGGACAAACGGGTGACCCCCGGGCGACTGCCAAAGGAGGCGCCCACCGGCGCCGAGCTTGCCAGAACCTATGCGGTGGAGGCGTGACCGTGGAGCTCAAGACCGTCGCCACCCCTTACGTTCCGGTCCGCTATTTCGAAGGCGGATCGGGTCCGGATCTGGTCTTCCTACACGGCGCCGGCGGCCTGACCGCCGAGGACCCGTTCCTAAATGCGCTGGCGGAAAAGCACCACGTCTACGCTCCGCTGGTCCCCGGCTACGGCGACAGCGAGGAATGTCCCGAGATCCGCACCATGCTGGATTTCACCCTGCACACCTGGGACGTGGTCGCCGCGCTGGGCCTGAACGATCCGATCCTGGTCGGCCATTCCATGGGCGGAATGATCGCCGCCGAGATGGCCGCGGTGGCGCCCAATGACGTCACCCGGCTGGCGCTGATCGCGCCGTCCGGCCTGTGGGATGACGACCACCCGGTGGTGGATTTCTTCGCGACCCTGCCGTTCGAGATGCCCGCCCTGCTGTTCCACGACGCCGTGGCGGGCGCGGCGATGCTGACCGCCGGGCGCAATGTCGAGGACCCAGGCTTCCTGCAGACCTATCTGGTGACCAACGCGCGCCAGCTGGGCATGGCGGGCCGCATCCTGTTCCCGATTCCTGAACGCGGCCTTTCCGAACGCCTGTACCGGATCAAGGCCAGGACGGTGGTGATCTGGGGCGACTCCGACAAGCTGATCTCGCCGACCTATGCCCACGGCTTCAAGAAGGGCATCGCCGGCGCTCAGCTGGTCTCGATTCCCGAGGCCGGCCACATGGTCACCGTCGAACAGACCGCCGCGGTGGTCGAGGCGATCGGTCGCCTATGATCTTGCGGAGAGGTTCAATGCGCACGCTGGTGATCGCCGGAGCGGCTCTGCTGCTGGCCGGCCAGGCCCAGGCCAAGACGCTTGGTGTCGCGCCCGGCGGCGATGTGCAGGAAAAGCTGCAGACGGCGCTGCTGGACGCCAGGCCGGGTGACACGGTGGCCATCGCGGCGGGCCGCTATGAGCTGACCGACGGCCTGTCGCTGGACGTGGCCGGAGTGACCGTCAAGGGCGCCGGACCGGCGGCGACGATCCTCTCCTTCAAGGGTCAGAAGAGCTCCGGCGAGGGGCTCCTGATCACCTCCAGCCGGGTGACCCTGCGCGACTTCGCCGTCGAGGACACCAAGGGCGACGGCATCAAGTCCAAGGGCGCCGACCAGATCAGCTTCATCAACCTGCGCGTCGAATGGACCGGCGGGCCGAAGGAGACCAACGGCGCCTATGGGGTCTATCCGGTGGCCTCGACCAATGTGCTGATCGACAAGGTGACGGTGAAGGGCGCGTCCGACGCCGGCATCTATGTCGGCCAGTCGAAGAACATCGTGCTGAAACGCAGCCGCGCGGAGTTCAACGTCGCCGGGATCGAGATCGAGAACTCGATGAACGCTGATGTGTTCGACAACGTCTCGACGCACAACGCCGGCGGTATCCTGGTGTTCGACCTGCCCGGCCTGCCGCAGATGGGCGGCCACTCGACGCGGGTGTTCCGCAACCGGGTGGTCGACAACGACACCCCCAACTTCGCGCCCAAGGGCAACATCGTCGCCGGCGTGCCAACCGGCACCGGGGTGATGGTGATGGCCAATCGCGACGTGCACGTCTTCGAAAACGAGATCTCCGGCAACCAGTCCAGCGCGGTGATGCTTGTGGCCTATCGCTTCGGCTTCACCGACAAGACCTATAACCCCCTGCCGCGCGACATCGTGGTGCGCGACAACCGGATCGGCCGCAATGGCTGGGACCCGGTGTTCGAGGGGGGCAAGGTGATGGCCCGCGCCATGGGCGGCGCCGTGCCGCCGATCCTTTGGGACGGAGTGACCACATTCCCCGGGCTCAGCGATGTGGTGCGGGTGCGGCTGAGCGATGGCCCGGTGGGCAATCTGCGGCTGGCCAAGCCCGGCGCCTTCGACCAGGCCAATCCGCAGGTGACGCCGACCTACGGCGATGCGGTGCTGGCCGAGCCCAGGCCCGTGGTGCTGCCCAAGGCGCAGGCCGCGCTGGCCCCGTGAGCCGCGCGCTCGCCGCGCTGGGTGGACTGCTGGGACTGCTGGCGCTTGGTGGCGCGCCGCTGGAGCCCGGCCAAGTGGAGCTGAAGTTCCTGATGGCGGCCACGCCGGCGCCGACGCTTTCGGCCTATCGGCTATTTACCGACGACGCGGGCCGCCTGCCTAACGTCGGCGTCATGCCCTACGCCCTGAATACGCCGCTGTTCAGCGACTATGCCGAGAAGTCCCGCTGGCTCTACCTGCCGCCGGGCGCCAAGGCGCGCTACCGGCCGACCGGCGCGCTCGATCTGCCAGTGGGCGCGACGCTGATCAAGTCCTTCGCCTACCCCGCCGACCTGCGCCGGCCGGACGAGGCGGTCCAGGTGCTGGAGACCCGCCTGCTGATCCACCGCCGCGCGGGCTGGACGGCGCTGACCTATGTCTGGAACGCCGACCGCACCGAGGCGAAGCTCAAGCGCGCCGGCGCGCGGATCGACGTCAGTTTCACCGATGCGACGGGCCAGCCCCGCCAGATCGACTATCGGGTGCCCAACGCCAACCAGTGCAAGCAGTGTCATTCGCTGGCGGGCAGGATCGCCCCCATCGGGGTCAAGGCGCGCAACCTCAACGGCGTCTTCGCCTATCCGGAAGGACCGGAGAACCAGCTCGCCCACTGGAAGCGGACGGGCAGGCTGGAGGGCGCCCCGCCGCCGGACAAAGTCCCGCGCACCGCCGTCTGGACCGACGCCGCCGAGCCGCTGGCGGCCCGCGCCCGGGCCTATCTCGACGCCAACTGCGGCCACTGCCACAACCCGCGCGGCATGGCGTCGAACACCGGCCTGAACCTCGATCTGGAGGAGACCCGGCCCGCCAGGCTGGGCCTCGGCAAGCACCCCGTCGCCGCCGGCAAGGGCGCGGGCGACCTGGAGCTCGACCTCGTCCCCGGCCACCCCGACGCCTCGATCATCGCCTATCGCATGGCCTCGACCGAGCCGGGCGTGATGATGCCCGAGCTCGGCCGATCGGTGGTTCACGCCGAGGGCCTGGCCCTGGTGCGCGAGTATATCGCCAAGATGCAGCGCCCCTAAAGCAGGTCGCCGCCGGCCGCCATGGCGGTGGTGCCGTCCTTGGCGAACGCCTTGATGACGTTGCGGCCGACGGTCCAGCGATGCACCTCGTCGGGACCGTCCACCAGACGCTGTGAGCGGATGTGGGTGTACCAGGCGGCCAGCGGGGTATCGCGGCTGTAGCCCAGCGCCCCGTGCAGCTGGATGGCGGTGTCGACCACGTGATGGACCATGTGCGCCAGATAGACCTTGGCGATGGAGTTCTCCTGCCGCATGTCCAGGCCTTTCTCGGCCTTGTAGGCGATGTGCAGCAGCATCAGGCGCGAGATATAGAGCTGGGTCGCGCACTCGGCCATCATGAACTGGACGGCCTGGCGCTCGTCCAGCTTCTTGCCGAAGGTGGTGCGCTGGCTGATGTGGGCCGCGGCCATGTCGAGCGCGCGCTGGGCCATGGCGACGTTGTGCATGCCGTGCCGCAGGCGCCCGTAGGCCAGCCGGTGCTGGCCCATGTCGAAGCCGCGACCCTCGCCGCCCAGGAGGTTCTCGGCGGGGACCACCAGATCCTTGATCTCGATCTCGGCGTGGCCGCCGCCCATGATGTGCGACAAGGGGCCCTCGGCGGCCATGGTCTTGATGTCGCGCTTGATCCGGTAGCCAGGGTTGGGCAGTTCGACGATGAAGGTCGAGAACTGCTGGTGGCGCGGCGCGTCGGGGTCGGTGCGGGCCATGACCAGCGCCAGGTCCGCGACGCTGGCGGCCGAGGAGAACCACTTCTCGCCGTTCAGCACATAGTTCTCGTTGCCGTCCTTGACCGCCGAGGTGCGCATCCCCGTGGCGTCGGCGCCGGCGGCCTTTTCGGTCATCGAGTAGCAGACGCGCATGTCGCCGTTCAGCAGCGGCTTGAGGTATTTTTCCTTCTGAAACTCCGTGCCGTGGGCCAGCAGGGTCAGCATGGTCGCGTCGTCGGGACCCTGGCTGTTCATCGACAGGGCCCCCAGGTGGCTCATGCCGAGCTCCATCTGCACCAGGGCGTTGGCCAGCGGTCCCAGACCCATGCCGCCATGTTCCTTCGGCACGAAGGGCAGCCACAGGCCCTGGGCGCGGGCCTTGGCGCGCAGCTCGGCCAGCACGGCCTTGTAGCTGTCCTTGTCGACCACACGGGCCTCGGCCGGGATGCATTCGTCCTTCACCCACTGGCGCACGCGTTCGCGGACGGCCTTGGCTTCCGGCGGGATTTCAAAGTCGATGGACATGGGGCTTCCTCGGTTTTTCGTTGTCCCCAGCCTGGGTCTCCTGGCGGCGCGCGGCAAGCTGCAAGTGGACAGGCGCCCCTGAAAAAGGCCGCGCTCGGTGAGCGGCCGCCTTCCTTCGCGCCGTGGGGCGTCGTCGCTGAGGCGTCTGGCCCGCTCCAACTCTTGCCCGCCGGGCTTGGCGGCGACTTGTAAGACCGCGCTGTTCGCGCTCATCTGCCCCAACGGACCCGCCGTCAGAGCGGGCCGCGCCGGGGAGGGCCGAGCCTTGACGACCGCAAACGCCGGGGCGCTGTCCGCATCCGCCGCCCGCCTGCGCCGCAAGGTGGTGGCGGCGAGCGCCATCGGCACGGCCGTCGAGTGGTACGACTTCCTGCTCTATGGCACGGCCGCGGCGCTGGTGTTCAGCAAGGTGTTCTTCCCCCGGTCCGACCCGCTGACCGGGACCATGTTCGCCTTCTCGACCTATGCGGTGGGGTTCATGGCCCGGCCCATCGGCGGCATCGTCTTCGGCCATTTCGGCGACCGCATCGGACGCAAGAAGCTGCTGACGCTCAGCATGCTGATCATGGGCGCGGCGACCTTCCTGATCGGCCTGTTGCCGACCTTCAACCAGGTGGGGGTGCTGGCCCCGGTGATGCTGGTGGCGCTGCGGCTGGTGCAGGGCTTCGGGCTGGGCGGCCAGTGGGGCGGGGCGATCCTGATGTCGGCGGAATATGGCGACGCCCGGCGGCGCGGCCTGTGGACCGGCCTCACCCAGGCGGGCGGCGGTCTGGGCAATTTCCTGGCGACCGGGGTGCTGGCGGTGCTGGCCGCAACACTCAGCCCTGGGGATTTCCTCACCTGGGGCTGGCGCATCCCGTTTCTGCTCAGCGTCGTGCTGATCGGCATCGGCCTTTGGGTGCGGGTGTCGTTGGACGAAAGCCCGGTGTTCGAGGCGGCGCTGGCCGAGGTGGAAGGCGGCGCCCACGACGCCCCGGTGCTGGAGACCCTGCGCCGCTGGCCCTGGCGGGTCGTGCTCGGCGGGGCGCTGAAGATCGGCGAGAACATCTCCTTCTATCTGATGACCGCGTTCGCCATCACCTACGTCACCGAGATGCTGCACCTGTCGCGCGCCGTGGCGCTGAACGGCGTCCTGGCCGGGGCGCTGGTGGCCACCTTGTCGATGCCGCTCTGGGCGCTGCTCTCCGACAGGATCGGCCGGCGGCCCGTCTACGCCTTCGGGGCGGCGGGGGTGGCGATCTGGGCCTTTGCCTTCTATCCGCTGCTGGACACCCGGTCGCCGGTTCTGATCATCGTCGCGGTGGTGGTCGGCCTGCTGGTCCACAGCGCCATGAACGGCCCACAGGGCGCGGTGATCGCCGAGCTGTTCCCCACCCGGGTGCGCTATTCCGGCGCCTCGCTCTGCTATCAGGTGACCTCCATCGTCGGCGGTTCCTGGGCGCCGATCGTCTCGCTGGCGCTCTACCGGCATTTCCACTCGACCCTGCCGATCTCGATCTACATCGGCGTGGCCTGCGGGGTCAGCTTCGTGGCCGCGTTGGTGGCGAAAGAGACCAAGGGCCTGACCTGGGCGCAGATCGACGCGGAAGACCGGACAGCGACGGCCTAGAAGATCTCGAACAGACCGGCCGCGCCCATGCCGCCGCCGACGCACATGGTGACGACGCCGTATCTGGCGCCGCGGCGCTTGCCCTCATACATCAGGTGGGCCGTGCAGCGCGCCCCGGTCATGCCATAGGGATGGCCGATCGAGATGGAGCCCCCAGAGACGTTGTACTTCGCCGGGTCGATGCCCAGCTTGTCGCGGCAATAGAGCGCCTGGCTGGCGAACGCCTCGTTCAGTTCCCAAAGGTCGATGTCGGCGAGGGTCAGGCCGTTGCGCTCCAGGAGCTTGGGGATCGCGAACACCGGGCCGATGCCCATTTCCTCCGGCCCGCAGCCGGCCACGGCCATGCCGCGATAGGCGCCCAGTGGCGCCAGGCCGCGCTTTTCAGCCTCCTTGCGCTCCATCAAGAGCACCGCGGCCGAGCCGTCGGAAAGCTGCGAGGCATTGCCGGCGGTGATGTACTTGCCCTCCTTGACATAGCGGCCGCCCTTGAACACCGGGGCCAGCTTCTGCAGGTCGGCCAGGGTCGTCTGAGGCCGGTTGCCCTCGTCGGCGGAAAGGGTGATCTGCTTGTCGGCGGTCTCGCCGGTTTCCTTGTTGACCACCACCTTCATGACCGTGGTCATCGGCGCGATCTCGGCGTCGAAGCGGCCCTCGGCCTGGGCCTGGGCGGTGCGCTGCTGCGACTGCAGGGCGTATTCGTCCTGCGCCTCGCGGCTGATCCCATAGCGCTCAGCGACGATCTCCGCGGTCTCGACCATCGAGGTCTGCAGTTCCGGTACATGTTCGGCAAGCCAGGGGTCGGACATCATGAAGCCGTTCATGTGGCCGTTCTGCACCAGGCTGATCGATTCCACCCCGCCGCCGATGGCGATCGGGGCGCCGTCGTTGATGATGTATTTGGCGGCCGTGGCGATGCCCATCAGGCCCGACGAGCATTGCCGGTCCATGGTCATGCCGGAGACCGTGTCGGGCAGGCCCGCGCGCAGGGCGGCCTGGCGGGCGATGTTGTTGCCGGTGGAGCCCTGTTCCAGCGCGCAGCCGAAGGCCACGTCATCGACCTCGCCCGGATCGATGCCGGCGCGTTTCACCACCTCGGCGATCGAGTGGGCCGCCAGCGTAGCGCCATAGGTGTTGTTGAACGCCCCGCGATAGGCCTTGCCGATGGGGGTCCGGGCGGCGGCGACGATGACGGCTTCGCGCATGGGGAGGTGTCCTTTCAGAGTCTTTCCTTTCCCGCGAAGCGGGAGAGGGGGACCATCGGCCGCAGAGCCGATGGTGGAGAGGGAGAGCCTCAAACCAGGCACTTCGAATGTCGGTGGCCGTGAGCTCGATGGATGTAGCTTGCCCTCTCCATCACGCCCTCTCCCGCCTTCGGCGAGAAAGGAAGAGCCAAGCGATGGATCAGGCCTTGATGTCGGAGAATTTCTTGCCGTCGGCGACCAGTTTTTCCAGCAGGGCCGAGGGCTTGAACGCATCGCCCATGGTCGCCTGGAATTCGCGCATCTTGGCCAACACCTTTTCGGGGCCGACCTGATCGCCATAGTGCATCGGGCCGCCGCGATAGACCGGCCAGCCGTAGCCATTGACCCAGACCACATCGACGTCGGAGGGGCGGATCGCCTTGCCCTCCTCGAGAATCTTCGCGCCCTCGTTGATCATCGGATAGACGCAGCGTTCGAGAATCTCCTCGTCTGAGATCTTGCGCGGATTGGCGCCGGTCTTGACGATGAAGTCCTGGATCACCTTCTCGGTGAAGGCGCTGGGGATGGCGTTGCGGTTTTCGTCGTAGTCGTAGTAGCCGGCGCCGGTCTTCTGACCGCGGCGGTCGGC
>JANXXA010000504.1 GCA_025350885.1 Phenylobacterium sp. | reverse complement strand
TTTCAGAACACCTTCGCCGGCAATCCGCTCGATCGCGCCAGCGACCGCCGCTCAAAGCCCGATTGGATCGCCGCGCAGCTGGCGTCGGCCGAGTCGCTCGGGTTCGCCGTCTGGAACGGGCGGCCATTCGTCGAGCCGTCGAAAGATGGTGGCCGGCAGATCGCCTACCTGCCGGCGAAGATGGTCGCCGAGCTGGCGGGCGGGCCGGAACGGCTGCTGTTCATGGGCCTATGGAAGGAGACCGCGGTCTTCGCCGTCGATCTGGAGGGGCCGGCCGACCCCGCCGAAGGGCCGTTGCAGGGCCTGGGCGCGTTCGAAGATCTGCGCGCCGTCGCGTTGAAGCTGCCGGCCCCGGACGCCGCCATCGTCGCCACCGCCAAGCAGATGTTCGAGTGGCGCCGGCGCCACCGGCACTGCGCCAACTGCGGGGCCGCCAGCGAGGCGATGGACGGCGGCTGGAAACGCCGCTGCCCGACCTGCGAGGTCGAGCATTTCCCGCGCACCGACCCGGTGGTGATCATGCTGCCGTTTCATGGCGAACGCTGCATGCTGGGCCGCCAGGAGGCTTGGCCCAAGGGCATGTTCTCGGCGCTCGCCGGCTTCCTGGAACCGGGCGAGAGCATCGAGGAAGCCTGCGCCCGCGAACTCGCCGAGGAAGCGGGCCTGCGAACCCGCACGGTCCGCTATCATTCGACCCAGCCCTGGCCCTATCCGTCCTCGCTGATGATCGGCCTGATCGCCGAGGTCGAGGACGACGAGGGCACGCCGGACCAGACCGAACTCTCCGAAATCCGCTGGTTCACCCGCGCCGAGGCTAAACTCTTGATCGCCGGCCAGATCGAGGACGCCACCGCCCCCGGCCGCCTGGCCATCGCCCACCAGCTGATCAAGGCCTGGGCGGAAGCGGGCTGAGGCGGCTCCCGACCTTGATCGACGCCCCGCAAACGACCCATGGACGGTTCGGCGACGCCAGGCAGACCTAAGCGCCGGCCGCAATGAGGTCGCGGTCCGCGCGAGGCAAGCCCGGTCAGAATCGATAAGGCGCGCGGAACACCACGCGCAGGTTCGGCGCGTCGCTGGTAACCCCGAACTCGAAGCTGTTGTTCAAGGTCAGCCGGTCAGAGAGCCGGAACGACCAGCCCAACAGCATGCTGCCGACCTGTAGGGGCTGCGAGGACTGCTTGGTGAGCCCCAGCTCGCTCTCGGTCGGGAAGATGTAGTTGTGACTGTAGCCGAGCGAGAATGAGAACTGCGGGTTCAGGGAAAGGCCGAAGCCCAGCGACGCTCCGATCGAATCCCCCGGATTGACGCGGCCTACGTGAACCGTGCCGATATCCTTGTCGATGTTTCGGCTCACGTTGTGCAGGTAGGTCAGGCCCCCGAAGATGATCGCGGGGTCGGTCGGGTAGAGCATGGTGACGCCCCCTTCGACGCTCCAGAATCCCGAACCCGTGGCAAGTGTCTGGGCGATGCCCGCGGAGTCGTACTCCACGTCATAAGGCCCCGTTCCCGTGGGGGGCTTCACCCGGCTGGTGGCGATGAAGATCGGCCCGCCGTCACGGCCTGTGTTGATCTGATAACGGGCGGCGAACTCCAGGTCACCGATGTCGCGCCCGTCGAGACTGATGCTGCGGGACACGGTGTCGTTGCGCTGAGCCAGGGTCGTTATGCGATCGCGGCGCAAGACGTAAGGGACCCGAGCTTCGACTTCCAGACGGCTGGTGACCCCGTATCGGGCCGCCAGGGTGGCGACGCCGGAGTCGCGGGCCGCGTCCGAGGCCTCGATCAGGCCAAGCTGCACCCCCGGCACGATCTCTACGCCGCGGAAGACCAGGCGGTTGTTGCTGGTGCGGACATACTCGATGGAGGGGTCGATGACGAAATGCCCTTTGGGCGTCAGCACGCCATAGCTCGCTGGAAGCGCCGCGACCTCCTGCGCCTGCGCCGCCGGTCGCTCGCCGACCGGGCCGCCGGGCGACACCGGCGCAATGGGCGGCGCCTCGCTGACGACATTTGGCACCGGATCGAGCGCGGCCAGGCGTTGACCAGACGCGCCGCCGACGCCCGTCGCGCGAATGGCGGCCAGGGTGATGTCGCGCTCGGCGCGGAGGGCGTCGATCTCCTTCTGCTGCGCTTCAATGCGCAGAGACTGCCGCTGAAGTTCCACGCGAATGCGTTGCAGCTGGTCGGCGCTCGACAGGCTTTCATCGGCCAGTTCCGCCGATCGGGCCGGAGCCACCAGGCCAGCCCCGGCGATACCCAACGCCAGCGACCCCGCAAGCGCCAGCTGCGCGGCAGGCAAACGCCCGAGGTGTAACGGCATGGCGTGGGCCTCCTTCAGTGTGCGCCGGGGGCGTTCGGAAGTTGGACGCGCGGGGCGCCCAGCCCCGCGAGGGGATCCGCGCCATCGATGAGTTCGGCAAGCCGGACCCGGGCGCGATGCACGCGTCCCTTCAGGCGCACCACCGAGCAGTGGGAGATCTCCGCCGCCTCGCTGTAGCTGAGTCCGGCGACGATCAGCATGAGGGCGTCACGGTTGTCCTGTGGCAGCGCCGCCAGCGCCCTCAGGAGTTCTCCGTAACGCAGGTTCCATTCCTGGTCAGGGCCGACCGACAATGCGCCGGCGAGCGCGCCATCGATATCTTCGACAAACGGCCGACGCCGCGAGCGCTGGTTCAGGAACTCATTCTTCAGGATGCGGAACATCCAGCCGGTGAGGTTGGTGCCGAGCGCGAAATTCTGGCGAAAAGCCCAGCCGCGGGTAAGCGATTCCTGGACCAGATCCTCAGCTTCGAAGTGGGATCCGGAAAGTCCGAGCGCGTAGGCGCGCAGACGGGGAATCAACGCGATCAGCGCCGTGCGAAACGCATTGTCGTCGCCGGTCGCGCTCATCGACCGGTCCTGAGGCTGAGGGCCGCGGCGAGAGACGACTGCAACTCCGAGGCGATGCGGTCCTGGGCCATCTGCTGCTGGAGTTGCGGCAGCTGCGGCAGGTTCAGAACGATGTCGGTGTCCTGGCGGATGGCGCGATTGTTCGCGGTGTTGACCACAAGACTGGCGATGCGACTGCCGGAGAGGTCATGGAGGATCGTCGTCGCCCCTCCCGCGAGGCTGATCGGCGCGCCCGTCGCCGGCCCGGCGGATTGCACGGTGACGCCCGCAACAGCCGGCCCGGTTGATCGTTCCACGACGGCGCCGGTGGCGGTCCAGGTCAGTTTGCTTTCAAGCGCCAGCTGACCATCCACATAGGTGTGAACGGTCGCGGCGAAGCCGATGTCGAGGCCACCAGCGGTGAGTATGCCTCCCCGCTCCCCGGCGAGCGCCTGGTCATCCAGCTGCATGCCAGCCTGACCGTGGGCGACCGCGGCCGGCAGAAGGGCGACCCAGGCCGCCAAGAGGAGCGACAGACGCTTCACGGCGCCGCGCCCGCCACCCGAAACGGTGTGATCTGATAGATCGGTGGCAGCGCGCGAGTGAAGCTCGCCAGCGTCGAGTCATCCAACGCCTCCAGCTTCGGCCCGCCCAGCATCGCCCACTCCTCGGAGCGGTTGAACCGGCCCTGCGCATCTTCAGGATGAATGACGAAAACGACGCCGTTCCAGATCTTGGCGAACTCGGGCGCCGAATAGACCTTCAGCCCCTGGGCGGGATCACCGACCAGAACCTTCCCGCCCGCGACGCCCTTGACGACAACGAAATGGCGATAGGCCCCCACCTTGATTACCGCGATCGCTGGGGCCTTGGCGGCCAGCAGGTCGGCCATCGGCTGGCGATAGCCGTCGGCGTTCAGCCCGATCGACTTGAGGTAGGCCTTCATGTCCAGCAGGGAGAATCCCACCTGGCGGATTTTCGGCTGGTCGCCGACCGCATACATGGCCTGGAAGACTTCAGCCTCGCCGATATCGCGGCCGTAGTGGTAACGCAGCAGCGTCGACAGCGCCGCCGAGCCGCAGCTGAAATCGTACTGCTGTCGCACCACCGTACGGAACGGCATGTCCCGCAGACTGGTGACGCGGGCGGTAAACAACCCCGCTGCGGTGTTGAAGGTCGCCTGCGCGCGTGCCGCGGACCACGACGTCGCCGCCAACAGCAGGGCGGCGATGAACAGGTATGAGGCGGGTTTGGGCGGGACCTTCATTCTTGGCTCAGGGTCCGGGCGGCGCGGTGACGATGCTGATGTTGATGGCTCCTTGGAGCGTGTTGTTGGCCCCGGTGTTGACAACGAAGTTGCCCACCCCGTTGAAGCCTGAAAGCGCCGACTCCGAGAAATTCACGGCGCCTGAGGTCACCGTGCCGGCATTGATGGTGTTGCCGCTCGTGGCGCCGGTGAGTTGCTGGCGTGTGAGAACCTCGATGCGGACCGCCTCGCCTCCACTGACGGCGGCCATTTCGGCTGTGGTCAGGGCTGCGGGGGCCCGGTGGGCTTCCGGCGGCTGCACAGTCGGAGACAATGT
>JANXXA010000485.1 GCA_025350885.1 Phenylobacterium sp. | reverse complement strand
GCGACCCGCGCCAGCCCGCGCGCCCGCGCGGCGGCGGCGGCCAATGTCCTGGTCTTCGAGACTGACGGAACCATCGTGGCGGACAACACCGATGGGCTGGGCCTGATCGCGGCCTTCGCCGATCAGGCGCCCGGCTGCGACCTGGCGGCCGGTCCGATCGCCATCCTGGGGGCAGGGGGCGCCGCGCGCGGCGCGGCCGCGGCGCTGCTGGCGGCCGGCTGCACGGACGTTCGCATCGTCAATCGGACGACCGCCAAGGCGGAGGCCCTGGCCGACGCTCTCGGCCCAGGGGTTGTCGCCCATCCGCTCCACGAGGCCGCCGCCGCGTTCGCGGGCGTCGTCGCGGTGATCAACGCCACGTCGGCGGGTCTCTCAGGCACGGGCGTGCTGGATGTCCCCCTGGCGGCCGCGCCGACAACGGCGGTGGTCATGGACATGGTCTATAAGCCCCTGCTCACCCCGTTCCTCGCCCAGGCCCGGGCCTTAAAGATGCGCACGGTGGACGGCCTGGCGATGCTGATTGGGCAGGCCTCCCCCGCGTTCGAGGCGTTCTTCGGCGAACCGCCGCCGTCAATGGTCGATGTCCGGGCCCTGGCCCTGGCGGCCCTGGAGTCCGACCGGTGATCCTGATCGGTCTGACCGGCTCCATCGGCATGGGCAAGTCCACGACCGCGGCGATGTTCCGCGACGCCGGCGTGCCGGTCTATGACGCCGACGCCGCGGTCCACGACCTCTACGACCTGAACGGCGGGGCGGTCGGCCCGGTGGGGGACGCCTTCCCCGGCGTGGTCAAGGATGGTCGGGTTGATCGCGAAGCGCTGCGCCAGGCGGTGCTCGGCGATCCGCAGGCCCTGAAGCGGCTGAACGCCATCGTCCATCCCCTGGTCGGCCGCGACCGCGCCGGCGTCTTCGCCAGGGCGCAGGCGGACGGCGCCGATCTGCTGGTCCTGGACATCCCGCTGCTTTTCGAGACGGGTGGCGACAAAGCCGTCGACGCCATCGTGGTGGCGAGCGCGCCGGCGCGGATGCAGCGAGACCGGGTGCTCGCCCGGCCGGGCATGACCCCCGACCGCCTCGACGCGATCCTGGCCCAGCAGCTGGCCGACGCCGAGAAGCGCGCCCGCGCCCACTTCGTGGTCGACACCTCACGCGGACTGGACGCCGCCCGCGAGCAGGTGGCCGCGATCATCGCGGCTGTGCGCGATCCCGGGTTCCGATCCGCCCGCGACCGTTCGGCAGGTTGAAGGCTGGGACGAAGCGCGGCATCTAGGGAGTATGGCCCGCGAGATTGTCCTCGATACGGAAACCACCGGCTTCGAGCCCGCCCAGGGCCACCGGATGGTGGAGATCGCCTGTCTGGAAATCGACGACTTCGTGCCCACGGGCCGCAGCTTCCACACCTATATCGACCCCTGCCGCGACATGCCGCCCGACGCCGAGCGGGTGCACGGGCTTTCCGGCGCGTTCCTGCGGGGCAAGCCGCGGTTCGAACATCCCGAAGTCGTTGAAGCTTTCCTGGAGTTCGTCGGCGACGCGCCGCTGATCGCCCACAATGCGGGCTTCGACCGAGCCTTCATCAACCACGAGCTTGGCGTCACCAACCGCGCACCGCTGCACGAGGCGCGCTGGATCGACACCCTGGCCCTGGCCCGCGTCCGCTTTCCGGGGATGCACAACTCGCTGGATGCGCTCTGCAAGCGGTTCAAGATCTCACTGGCCGAGCGCGACAAGCACGGCGCCCTGGTCGATGCGAAACTTCTGGCCGGCGTCTACCTGGAATTGCGAGGCGGGCGTGAGCGGCGGTTGGAACTCAGCACAGCGGCGATGACCAGCGTCGCCGTGGCGGCCAGCCGCGCGGCCTATGGCGAACGGCCCCGCACGCTTGCCCCCCGCTCAACGGACGCGGAACGCCAGATCCATGCGGCGTTCATCCGCGACGGCGTGAAGAACGACGACCTGTGGAAGAAGTTCGGGGTGTAGCGCATTCGACGGCTTCAGTTGAAACCCGAAGACTCTACAATTTTTGCTCGTCATTCCCGGTCCAGGAGCGCAGCGACGTCGTGCCGGGAACCCATAAACGCTGGCGATGCGAGTCGAGGCGCGGCGCCGCCCGGATCACCCTGCAACCCCAGCGTTTATGGATGGCCGGCACGGCGGCCGGCCATGACGAGCATTGGGGTGGGTCAACTCAAGCGGCGCTCGCTCCAGCGCCTCAGGCGTGTCCGACCTGCTGGTCGGCCTGGGCCTTACGGGCCTGATAGACCCCGGCGAAATCGATTGGATCGAGCAGGAACGGCGGGTAGCCGCCGTCGGAGGTCACATCGGCGATGATCCGGCGCGCGAAGGGGAACAGATAGCGCGGGCATTCGATCAGCAGCACCGGCTCCATGTCCTCGGCATCGACGCCGGCGATCTGGAAGACCCCGCCGTAGAGCAGCTCGACCACGAAAACCGCGCCATCCTCACGGCTCGCCTTGGCCGAAAGCTTCAGATCGACCTCGTAGAAGCCGTCTTCCCGGCCCCGCGCATTCATCTCGACGCCCAGGTCGATCTGGGGCTGGGCCGCGCCGCCGCGCAGGCTTTCCGGTGCGCGCGGATTTTCGAACGACAGGTCGCGGATGAACTGGGCGAGGATGCGAATACCGGGGCCGGTGGCCGCTTCGGCGATGTCGGGAGCGCCGCCGGCGCCGGCGTCGAGATCAGTCATGGGTCGGCTTGAATCCGTGAAGTGAACGCGCAAGGGTCGCGTCCTGTGCGGCGGCCGGGCTATCATGGCGCCCGAAGCGATGCAACGGCGCCCCTGACGCGGGCGTTGCATCGTCCTATATTGATAACGCTGGCGCGCCCGCGCCGCGGAAGGACCGGTCGTTGCAAGTGCTTGAGCTAATCATCTTCGCCGGCCTTGCGGCCATCGTGCTCTACCAGCTCTACGCCGTGCTGGGCCGCCGCGTGGGCCGCCAGCCCGAGGACGCGCCGGCTGTGCCCACCACCGCGCCGGCGGCGGTTCCTGCTGATGTCGGGGCTCCGGCCATCGCCGAGGGCGTGGCGCTGACCGGCGTGGCCGCGGTCAAGGCCAAGGACCCGGCCTTCGACGTCGCGCGTTTCCTGGGCGGCGCCAAGGGCGCCTACGAAATGATCGTCAAGGCCTTCGCCGCCGGCGACCGGACCCAACTGCGCAACCTCTTGGCGCCCGAGGTGATGGCGGGCTTCGATACCGCGATCGCCCGGCGCGAGGCCGAGGCGCGGACCGAGACCGTGGAGTTCCTGCACCCGCCACGCGCCGACCTCGAGCGAGCCGAGGTTCTCGGCGCCGATCTGGCGCGGGTCACCGTGCGCTTCCTGGCCGAGTTCCGCAGCCGCACCAAGGGGCCCGAGGGGGAGGGCGTGGAGGACCGGCGCACCGCCGAACTCTGGACCTTCGAGCGCCACCTGAAGAGCCGCGACCCCAACTGGATGCTGGCCCACGTCGATGCTGCCGAGGCCTGAGGCCGCCGCCGTCGCCGCGCTTCTGCTGACCGCCTGCGCCACGGCCCACCCAGGCCCGCCGCCGCGCCATGCCTCCGGACACCGGACATTCGCGCCGCTGGAGCCAGTGCCGCAAGCGATCCCCTCGGCGCAGGTCGAGCCGCGCACCCTGCCGTTGACCGCGCTCAGGGGCTGGGAGGCGGAGGACCATGCCGCGGCCCTGAACGCCTACCGCGAGGCCTGCGGCGCGGCGCGCGATCCGGCGCTGGCGCGGGCCTGTCGCAATGCTCGCGCCCTTGGTCCGCTCGCCGAGGAACAGGCGGAACGCTACTTCGAGGCCAATTTCCGCGCCGAGCGGTTGGCGGGCGAAGGCGTGCTTACCGCCTATTTCGCGCCGGAGTATCCGGCCCGCCACAGATCCGATGACGCTTTCAGCGCGCCGGTCCGGCCCAGGCCCTCCGACCTGAAGATTGTCGACGCCGGACTGTTCGATACCGCCCAAGCCGGTCGGCCAGGCGCGGCGAGGGACACCGGTGACAGCCCGCTGGCGCCCTATCCCGACCGGGCGGAAATCGAGGCGATGCCGGCGGACCGGCCGCTGGCCTGGATGCGCCCCGAAGACCTGTTCTTCTTGCAGATCCAGGGCTCGGGCGTGCTGACGTTCGAGGACGGAACGCGGATGAAGGCGCTCTATGCCGCCAACAACGGTCGGGCCTTTGTCGGCATCGCCAACGCCCTGCGCGACCAGGGCCTGCTGGCCCGCGACAACACCTCGGGCGAGGCGATCCGCGCCTGGCTCGCCGACCATCGCGGACCGCAGGCGCAGGCGGTCATGCGGCTGAACCCGCGCTACGCCTTTTTCAGCCTGGCGCCCGACGACGGCCGCCAGCCGGTGGGCTCGGCGAACCTGCCCCTTCCGCCTGGTCGCGCCCTGGCGATGGATCCCGCCTATCATCAGCCGGGCGAACTCTACTGGATCGATGCCGGCGCGCCGATCCTGCAGGGCGCCTTTCCCACCTATCGCCGCCTGGCCGTGGCGCTCGACACCGGCGGGGCGATCCGAGGCGACATCCGCGCCGACCTCTATCTCGGCCGGGGCGCGGCGGCGGGCTTCGAGGCCGGGCGGGTTCGGCACACCTTGCGGCTCTATCGCCTGATCCCGAAGGACGCGAGCCCGTGAAGCGGCCGCTGAAACCCGAGGAGCGGCACATCTGGGGCATGGTTGCCGCGACGATCCACCCCATGCCCGGCCGACGGATTCCCAAGCCGCAACCGGACGCCGCGTCTGCGCCAGCGCCCGCACACCTGCCGCCACCGAAGCTCCCGGCCAGCCTCGCCAAGCCTGCGTCGAAGGCCAAGCCGCGCACGCAGCTGGAGGGCATCGAGCCCAACCGCCGCCACCGCATCGCCAAGGCCCGCGAGGAGATCGGCGCGCGGCTCGACCTGCATGGCCTGGACCAGGACCGCGCGCGCGGCGTGCTCGAACGGTTCCTGACGCGCGCCTGGGACGAGGGTTTCCGGGCGGTGCTGGTGATCACCGGCAAGGGCGTGCAGGGCGACGGGATCCTGAAGCGCCGCACGCCCGAGTGGCTGGCCGCCCCGCACCTGGCCCACATGGTCGCCGGCATCTCCGACGCCGCCCGCCACCACGGCGGCGCAGGCGCGCTCTATGTGGCGCTGAAGCGGAAGGGGCGGGGTTAGGATCTTCCCCCGGTACGGGGGAAATGTCGCCAAAGCCGAAGGCGGGCGACAATGGGGGAGGCATCTTGGGGGGAGGTATCTTGCCTCCTATCCGCTTCCCCCATCGACCCGCGAGCTTCGCTCTTGGGCCACTTCCCCCGTACCGGGGGAAGACACTCTGCGTCAGCTCTTGCGCGAGGCTTTCTCGTCGAGCCCGGAAGTCCCCTCGCGGGCTTCCAGCCGCGCGGCGACCTCGTCCAGCGACACCCCGGCGGCGGCGAGCACCACCAGCCAGTGGTAGATCAGGTCGGCGCTCTCGGCGGCGAGCGCGGGCTGGTCGCCTTGGGTCGCGGCGATCACCGCCTCGATGGCTTCCTCGCCGAGCTTCTTGGCGGCGAGCGGCGGGTCGGCCAGCAACCGGGCGGTGTAGGATGCGCCGATATCACCGCCTCTGCGGCTGTCGATCACGCCGGCCAGCCGTGCCAGGACGTCTGCGAAACGGCTCATGCGGCGACCCCCCGGGTGATGTCCGACTGGCGCACGGGAATGTCCGCTGCGGCCATGGCGCGTTTGACCTCATCGATGGACACTTCGCCGAAGTGGAAGATCGAGGCGGCCAGCACGGCGTCGGCGCCGCCCTCTGTCACCGCGTCCACCATGTGCCGGGCACTGCCCGCGCCGCCGGAGGCGATCACCGGAACCGACACGGCGCCGGTCACGGCCCGCAGCAGCTCGAGATCATAGCCGATTTTGGCGCCGTCGCGGTCCATGGAGGTCAGCAGGATCTCCCCGGCGCCGCGCGCCACGGCGTCGATTGCATAGTCGATGACGTTCAGGCCGGTGGCGGTGCGCCCGCCATAGGTGAACACCTCCCAGGCGCCGTCCACCCGCTTGGCGTCGACAGCGACCACCGTGGCTTGGCTGCCGAAGGCGTCGGCGCAGCCGGCGATCAGGTCGCGATTCTCGACCGCGGCGGTGTTGATCGAGATCTTGTCGGCCCCGGCCAGCAGCAGGCGGCGCGCGTCCTCGACCTTGCGGATGCCGCCGCCCACCGACAGCGGCATGAAACAGACGTCGGCCGTGCGGGCGACCACGTCGAGGATGGTCGCGCGGTTCTCGTGGCTGGCGGTGATGTCGAGGAACATCAGCTCGTCGGCGCCGGCGGCGTCATAGGCGCGGGCCTGTTCCACCGGATCGCCGGCGTCGCGCAGGGCGAGGAACTGCACGCCCTTGACCACCCGGCCGTCCTTGACGTCCAGGCAGGGAATGACCCGGACCCTCAGCATCTGGACGGACCAGCCGTCACGCGGCGGCTTTCAGCGCGGCGTCGGGGACGATCGCGCCGTTGTAGAGCGCGCGGCCGAGAATGGCGCCGGCGATCTGGACGCCTTTGCGGGCCTTTAGCCGGACGATATCGTCGACCGTAGCCAGGCCGCCGGCGGCGATCACCGGAATGGCCACAGCATCGGCGATGGCCCCGAAGGCTTCGACGTTGAAGCCCATGACCGTGCCGTCGCGATCGATATCGGTGATGATCAGGGCCGAAACGCCGGCGTCCTCGAAGCGGCGGGCCACGGTGATGGCGTCAAGGTCGCTGTCTTCCGTCCAGCCCTGCACGGCGACCTTGCCTCTGCGCACATCGACGCTGACGGCGATCTGTTCGGGCCAGGCCCTGGCGGCCTCGCGAACGATATCGGGGTCGCGCACCGCGACCGTCCCCAGGATCACTCGGGAGACGCCGGCCTCGATCCAACCTTCGATGTCGGCCAGGGTGCGGATGCCGCCGCCCAGTTGCACCGGCACCGAGACCGCGCCCAGGATTTCGTCGACCGCGGTGTGGTTCACCGCTTTGCCGGAGACCGCCCCGTTCAGGTCGACCACGTGGATCCAGTGGAACCCACCGTCGACCCAGGCGCGGGCCTGGGCGGCGGGCGAGGTGTTGAACACCGTGGCGGTGGCCAGGTCGCCGTGGACGACCCTGACGCACTGGCCGTCCTTCAGGTCGATGGCAGGGTAGAGGATCACGGTCGCCACTCCAGGAAGCGCGCGAGAAGGTCGAGGCCAACAGCCTGCGACTTTTCCGGGTGGAACTGCACGCCGGCCACATTGCCCCGTGCCACGGCCGCGGGAAACCGCCCGCCGTGGTCCACATAGGCGCTCACGTCGCGTCCGTCTTTCGGGAAAAAGGCGAAGGAGTGGGTGAAATAGACCGTTTCTCCACTTCGCAAGCCACCGAACAGCAGGTGATCGGCGACGTCGCTCAGGCTGTTCCAGCCCATGTGCGGGATCTTGATCGCCGGATCGTCGCGGTGCAGGCGCTTCACGTCGCCAGCGATCCAGTCCAGGCCGGGCGTCTCACCGAACTCCAGGCCGCGCGAGGCCAGGAGCTGCATGCCGACGCAGATGCCGAGGAAAGGCGCGCCCTTGGTGTGAACCGCCTCGGTCATGGCCTCGATGACGCCCGAGCGCGCCGTGAGCGCGGCCATGCAGGCGGCGAAGGCGCCGACGCCCGGCAGCACCAGGCGGTCGGCCGCGGCGATGACGCCGGGGTCAGCGGTGACCACGATCTCGCTCGCCCCATCCGCGGCGCGGATCAGGGCTTTTTCGGCCGAGCGAAGGTTGCCCGACCCGTAGTTGATCAGGGCGATCCTCTGCATCGGAGTGATCCTAGAGGACGCCCTTGGTGGACGGCGCGTGGCCGCCGGTCTTGGGGTCGAGCTCGACGGCGTGGCGCAGGGCGCGGGCCAGGGCCTTGAAGCCGCTCTCGGCGATGTGGTGGGAGTTCACCCCGTAGAGGGTCTCCAGGTGCACGCAGGCGCCGCAGTTCATGGCGAAGGCGTGGTGGAATTCCTTGAACAGCTCGGTGTCCATGTCGCCGACCTTGGGTGTCTTGTAGGCCACGTTCCAGATCAGGTAGGGCCGGTTCGACAGGTCGATGGCCGCCCGGGTCAGGGTCTCGTCCATGGGGATATAGGCATGGCCGAACCGGCGCACGCCTTTGAACCCGTCAAGCGCCTTGGCGAACGCCTGGCCCAGCACGATGCCGGTGTCCTCGACCGTGTGGTGCATGTCGATGTGCAGGTCGCCCTTGGTCTCGATGGTGGCGTCGAAGCCGCCGTGCCGGACGAAACTCTCCAACATGTGATCGAAGAAGCCGATGCCGGTCGAGACCGTGGAGTCCCCCGTGCCGTCCAGATCGAGCACGATCCGGATCTGGGTCTCCTTGGTGTTGCGGACAACCTCCGCTTTTCTGGCCGTATCGGGGCGGCTCATCGGCTAGTATCCCTTGTCCGCCGCCAGGTCCTTCAACGAGACCAGCGGTCGCGGACCGTAGTGCGAGATCACCTCGGCCGCCGCCAGGGACGCCAGCTGCCCGCACTGCTGCAGCGGTCGCCCCCGCGAAAGGCCGAACATGAATCCGGCTGCGTATTGGTCGCCGGCGCCGGTGGTGTCCACGACTTTCTCAGGCCTTTCAGCCTTCACCGTCAGGCGCTCGCCCTGCGAAAGGATCACCGAGCCCGCCGCGCCGCGGGTCACGGCGGCCAGCTTGACGTGCGGCCGCAGCGCTTCGATGGCGGCGTCGAAGTCGTCGGTCTGGAACAGCGCGGTCAGTTCGGTCTCGTTGGCGAACAGCAGGTCCACCTGGCTCTCGATAAACCCCATCAGGCCGCCACGATGGCGTTCCACCACGAACCCGTCCGACAGTGTCAGCGCGATCATCCGCCCCGCGCCATGCGCCAGGGCCGCGGCCTTGGCGAAAGCGCGCCGCGCCGCCTCGGCGTCGAACAGATAGCCTTCGAGGTAGACGATCTTCGCCGCCTCGACGGTGGCGGCGTCCACATCACTGTCGGTGAATTCCACCGAGGCCCCCAGGTAGGTGCACATGGTCCGCTGGGCGTCGGGGGTGACATTGATCATGCTGATCGCCGTGCCCGGTCCGCCGACCAGGGGGGCGTTCTCGAACCGGGCGCCGATGGTGCGCATGTCGTGAGCGAACACCGCGCCCAGCGCGTCGTCGGCCACCTTGCCCATGAAGGCGCCGCGCCCGCCAAGGCTGGCCAGCCCGGCGATGGTGTTGGCCGCCGAGCCGCCGGACGCCTCGACGCCCGCCGCCATCTTCGCATAGAGCGCCGCCGACCGCGCCGGGTCGACCAGCATCATGGCGCCCTTGTCGAGCCCGTTCTGCGCCAGGAATTCGTCGGTCGCCGGCGCGATCACATCGACGATGGCGTTGCCGATCGCGGCGACGTCGTAGAGGTCTGGCATGCGTTGGCTTTCAGGTCTTCAGGCAGGGCGGGGGCTTAGCGAATATGCGCCGTCGCGGCAAACCCCGGGGCTTAGCCGAAAAGTCTCAACCCGACCTGAACGCGGTCATTTCCCGACGAACAGGCTCCGCGAGGGGCAGAGATCGCCCACCAGGCACGCTTCGCACTTCGGGCGGCGCGCGATGCAGACATAACGGCCGTGCAGGATCAGCCAATGATGGGCGCGGGTCTGCAAGGGCGCCGGCACGACGGCCATCAGCTGCGTCTCGACCTGGTCCGGCGTCTTGCCCGTCGCAAGGCCCAGGCGGTGCGCGACCCGGAAAACATGGGTGTCGACGGCGATGGCCGGCTCGATGCGCAGTTCGTTCAACACCACCGAGGCGGTCTTGCGCCCGACGCCGGGCAGGGCCTGAAGCGCCTCGCGGGTCAGCGGGACTTCGCCGCCATGGTCCTCCACCAGGATGCGGCTGAGCGCGATGACGTTTCGGGCCTTGGTGTTGAAGAGCCCGATCGAGGCGATGAACGGCTTCAGCCCGGCTTCGCCCAGCGCCAGCATCCGGTCCGGCGTGTCGGCGACCGCGAACAGCTTGCCCGTCGCCTTGTTGACCGAAACGTCGGTGGCCTGGGCCGACAGCGCCACGGCCACCACCAGGGTATAGGGGCTGGCGTAGTCGAGCTCGGTGCGCGGGTCGGACTCCTGATCCTCGAACCGGGCGAAGATTTCGGCGATCCGCGCCTGTTCGGCCGGCGGAAGGGGCGCCTTGCGGGGGGTTTTCTTCGCGGTTTTCGGACGTTTCGCCATCGCTGGACAGGATGCGGCCCGCGCGGCCTTCCGCCAAGGCGGTTTCCGGGCCTATGTTGTCGATCAGCATGCCCGGTCAGACCTACATGGACGCGGTGATCACCCCGCACCGCTCGCTTTCCGAGCGCGGCTTCATCGTGCTGATCAGCGTTGTCACGGTGAGCAACTGCATTTCCTCGGCGGTTTTCGTGCATTTCGGTGCGACCCTGGTGCCGATCTTCATGGGCCTGGACGTGCTGGCCGTGCTGGTCGCCTTCATGGTCAGCTTCGCCTCGGCGCGCCGGGTAGAGCGCGTGCAGGTTACCGCGCGCGAAGTGCTGGTCACCCACGAGGCGCCCAACTGGAGCCGGGTGGTCTGGGAAAGCCCGACCGCCTTCACCCGGGTTGCGGTCGAGCGCGAAGAGGATCGAACCATCGGCCTGCGGTTGGCGCTCTCCGGCCGCGAGGTCGCCGTGGCCCAGGCGCTCAGCCCCCGCGAGCGCGGCGAGTTCGCCAAGGCGCTGGAGCGCGCCATCTGGGAAGCGCGGCGCGAGCGGAGCTGACCGGCGGCCTCCTTGATCCCGGTC
>JANXXA010000475.1 GCA_025350885.1 Phenylobacterium sp. | reverse complement strand
TCGGCGCATCGGCCCCCCTCGCTTCGCGATCCACCCCCAAAGGGGGTGGATAGGGGAGCGCCGGGATGACAGGAAAAAATTGGGTTCTGTTAACTCGAGTTCGGCGCCCTGGCGCCGTCCCCCGCGCCGGGTCATTTGCGGCGGGCGGCGGACCACCGGTCGAGCTGGCGGGGATCGACGACATTGGCCATAGGCAGCGTGCCGTTGCGGGCTTGCGACACATGCGTGGCCTGCGGATCCAGGTTTACCGAATTGGCGAAGTTGTCGTGAACGTCGACGCCATCGGCGTTGCGGATATTGATCCCCGACCACATATCCTTGAATCCCTGGACAAAATTGTGGTCGATGATCGCCGTCTGCACATCGGCGACGCTGATCCCGTTGAACATCGTTCCCAGCAGCATGTTGCCGGATATGGTCATGTCGTGCGCACCCCCGCCGAATATGCCTTGCGACTGAGGCCGCTGGCCGGGCGCCCGGACCACGACGTTGTCGGTAATGCGAATCGGGCCAGGTCGCGGATTGGCCTTGGTGGCCCAGAGCTGAATAGCGTCTGGGTGGTCGGTCGGCTGCGGATTGAAATCGTAAAGCAGGTTATGCGAGATCTCGAGGCTCGAGGAGCCGCCGCCGCGGATCCCGTCGGACTGGATCGCGTGGACGACGTTGCCCGAGATCAGCACGCCTGCGCTGTCGATGTGACTGATGCCGGTGCCCAGGTCATGGACTTCGGAATTGACGATCGACACATCGCTGGCGTCGCGGAACAGCAGGCCGTTGCCGCCGTAGGTGCCCGGCTTGCTGTGAATGTTGAGGGCCTCGGCATGGATCCGCGCACTGCCGGCGATGGTCACCCCGAATCCGGTTCCGGTGTAGTCGATCTCCAGGCCGCTGATCCGCACGCCCTGGCTGCCGTTTAAGGTCAGGCTGGCGAGCACCGGCGGGCGCGAGGAGTCGGCTGGGCGCAGGGTGATCCCCGGAGCGGCGAAAACCATGGCGTTCAGCGCGACTGGCGGATAGGCGCCGGGCGCCATCAGCACGACATCTCCGGGATGGGCGGCCTTGACGACGGTCCACAGGGTGTCCGGGGTGGCCTTCAGGCCGGCCGCGGAGGCGGGCGCCGCGCAGAGGAGGACCAGGACCGCGATCAAAGGCGAAGTGTTTCTGGCCAAGGTGGCTCCTGACGGGGTTGCAAGCGCATGGAAACGGGATCAGCGAAGCAATTTTGTGACCCGGATACTTCCAGCGGGTCACAGCGGGGAAAGTCGACGTCCAGCCGACTGGCGATCGTCGCGCCGGGCGAAGGCGCGCCGGTCTTCTCACGCGCGCCGGGCCGCAGGCGTGCGGCGATCCTCAGTGACCGCTTTGCCCAGCGCGATGCCGGGAACCTCGACCCAGCGGTACATCGCCGCCGCTACGCACAGCGACAGGACCGGACCCAGCAGCACTGGAAGCACTAGGCCGACGTGCGGCTGAAGGACATAGACCAGGGCCAGCAGGATGGGCAGATGCACCAGGTAGAGGCTGTAGGACACCCGCCCGAGAAACAGGCACGGGGCCAGCCTCAGCAGCGTGCTGACCGGCCCCGCCGCCGCCGCGACGAAGACGATCACCGTCGCCGCCACGGCCCAGGCGAGGTCGTCGTTGATCAGCTTGGCCGTCACGAAGGCCCCCGCACAGACCAGGATCTGGACCCATGGGGGCAAGCGCAGGCGGCGCGGAATATCGGTGTTCAGAACGACATCGGCGGCGAGGATGCCAAAGCCGAAGCTCGGCAGATAAAACAGCGTGATCGCCGCTGCGCCAAGCGCCGAGCCGCCAAAGATATAGGGTGACGGCAGATGCAGGCGAGCCGCAACCACCCGGCCCGCCACATGCGCCAGGATCAACAGCGCAATCAGGCCGATCCGGCTGCGCGCGCAAAGCATGGCCAACAGGACGAGCAGAATTGAGAACCGCAGCTCGATGACCAGGCTCCAGATCACCGGATCAAGCGCGATGTCGGAGCTGAAAACCCCGAGCATCAGCACGTGGCGAAGCACCATGATCGGGTCCGCCGGATAGATCATGTTGGTCAGCGTCCACGGTCCCAGTCCGGGCTGCGCCGTCGGCGCCAGGACCAAGTGCAGCGCCAAAGCCAGCGCCAGGGCAACCAGAAAAGCCGGATAGATGCGGAACACCCGTCGCGTCAGATAGATCACGTAGGACGTCCCGGGCCGCTTGACGAAGGCCAGGTAGAGCACAAATCCACTCAGGGAAAAGAACAGGATCACCGACGGGTGGCCGCCCCGCAGCACCATCTTCAGCAGCACCTCCAGCGGGCCTTGGGCCCGCCCGCTGTCGACGTAGACGTAGGCTGAGTGGCCCAGCATGACGACCAGGGCCGCGAGCCCGCGCAACCCGTCCAGCGCTTTCAGATGGTCGCCGCCCTCCCGGGTTGTCGCCGGCGTCAAGGCTTGCGGCGCCGAAGACTGGCCCGTCACCCGACGCGCCCTCGGCCTGCCGGCATCACAACAGCTCCACGAATTCGATGGTGATGCCGCGGGTGTAGACCGGGCTCAGGAAATTGCAGAGGAAGGGTCCGGCGCCCTTGACGTGGGTGTCTTCCAGAAGCCGCATCCCCTCGCCGCCCAGCGCCTTGGCCAGCGCGTCCAGGCTGGGCACCTGCAGGGCGATGTGATGCAGGCCGCCGGCGCCCTTGTTGAAGCGCTCCAGCGGGCCGCCGTCGGGGATCACGAACTCGATCGGCGAGCCGCCGGCCGCGGCCTTGGTGAAGATGCACAGCGCCGACCACTGCGGCACGAACCCGCGATAGTCCTCCTCCAGGCCCAAGAGGCTCATCAGCGCCTGGGCGTCGGCCTCGCTCGGCTGGACGATGCCGACGTGATGCAAGAGGCGGCTTTCGATCATCGCGCGGGTTCCGGTGCGGAGAGCATCGCGGCAACCTGGGGCGCCAGCCAGTCGGTCAGCACGCCGGCCCCATCGACCGTCAGGTGGGCATAGTCGGAATAGAGGTTCGCCTGTGGCGCCAGATAGCCCGCGCTCCACACCGGCCCGAACTGACGGTAGAACGGTTCTTCCAGCACCCGGTCGGGGCCCGAGTAATAGGGGATGAACAGGAACGCCACCTTGACGCCCTTGCTTCGGGCGGCGGCGGCGATGCGGCGGATGAAATAGCGCTCGTCGCCGAACTCGATGTCGGCGAAGCGGTCCGGCAGGATCGGCGGGCGCGTCCCGGCTTCCAGCTTGTAGACGCCCTGTTCCAGCTCCGCCTCGGTCGCCGGCTGCGTGGCGCTGCGCATCGTGCCGTCGAAGATCTCGATGACCTTGGGCTGCACCTGGTCGGGCTTGTAGGTTTTGGCGTCGAAGCTCTTGGTCAGGCCCGACAATCCGGGCGCCACGTCGGCGGCGAACAGCTGCATCTGGCGGTACGGCAGATAGATCAGGTCCTGCAGGTAGTTGAGGTTGCCGGCGTAGCCCGGCTGCACGATCATGCCGCGTGGGGCGATGTATTTGAATGCCGGGTGGCCCAGGCGCGACGGCTTTTCGATCACCCCGATGACCACCAGCCTTGGTGACTTGGCCTCCAGCAGTTCCTCGAAGATCACCGCGTTGACGTTGCGCCCGCCCTGCGGCAGGGCGAAATTCACCACGCGGACCGGCTTGCCGGCCCCCGCGCCCAGGCCCGCCAGATCGCGCTGCAGCCGTTCAGGGTCGACGCCCCGGTCAGTGCGCGAGGGTCCGATGAACACCACGTCGATCGGTCGGGGATCGAAGTGGATGCGCTCATACATCCACACCGCGTTGCCCTGGAACGTGCCTTTCAGCAGTTGCCAGCGCTGATACGAATTCTCCGGCAGGAAGCACACCGCGACGGCGACGCCGAGCGCGATGCCGAGGATGGCCAGGACGTTTCGCAAGGGGTGCAGGCGGGCCATGGCGGTCAGAAGTTGAAATAGAGGAAGATCGCCTTCCCCCTTTGGATGAACATGATGGCGGCAAACAGGGTAACGCCGGCGAACGCCAGCCCGGCGGCGTCGGGCTTCCAGGTCCAGCGGACCAGCGGACGCGCCACGCCGCGCCAGTCGCGCCAGTTATAGGCCGGATCAAATCGCCCCATGATCTGCTGGGTATTGGGCATCGCGAACACCAGCATCACGCTGACCAGCAGGCTCGCGGCCAGGCCCGCGTCGAGGGTCGCGGCCACGCTGTCCAGGCCCAGACCGTTCAGCGCCGTCATGCCCTTCCAGACCGAAATCGCGTCGCCCACCGTATGCGCCTTGAACATGACGTTGGCATAGATCACCGCGACCAGGGTGATGGCGTGGAACAGCGCCATCCTCAGCGGCCCGGACTCAGCCAGGGCGCGACCCAGTTTCTTCAGCTGCCGACGCCGCCGCTTGCGCCATTCGCCCCAGGCCTCGTTGGTGCAGATGTAGACGGCGTGCATCACCCCGAACAGCACGAAGGTCCAGCCGGCGCCGTGCCACACGCCCACCGCCACGAAGGTGACGAAGGCCGGAATGCCGACGCCCACCGCGAAGGCCGGCCAGTCGCGCAGCCCGCGCGCGGCCGCCCAGCGGTTGAGCGGCAGCGACAGCGGCTGGAAGATATAGGCGACGATGAACCGCTGCAGGGTCATGTGCCAGCGGCGCCAATAGTCGGCGATGTTCGACGCCCGCAGCGGCGAATGGAAGTTCAGCGGCAGCTTGACCCCCAGCATCCGGCCCAGGCCGATGGCCATGTCGGAATAGCCCGAGAAATCGAAATAGAGCTGGAAGGTAAAGGTGATGGCCGCCAGCCAGCCACTGGTCAGCGTAAAGGCGTGGCCGCCCTGTCCCGCGGCGAACATCGGGGTGGCATAGCTCGACAAGGTGTCGGCGATGACCGTCTTCTTGAACAGGCCGATGGCGAAGATCACCAGGCCGATCAGCAGGTTGCGGCCGATCAGCCGGCCGAACGTGCGGCTCTGGATCTGCGGAACGACCTCCTTGTAGTGGACGATCGGTCCGGCGATCAGCTGCGGGAAGAAGGCGGCGAACAGCGCGAAATCCAGGAACCCCATCTTCCGCGCGTCGCCACGCGAGGAATCGATCAGATAGGCGATCTTCTGGAAGGTGAAGAACGAGATCCCCAGCGGCAGGGCGATCTTCGCCAGGTCCGACGTCGCCCCGGTCGCGGCGGCGATGTTGTCGGCCACGAAGTTGGCGTACTTGAACCAGCCCAGGAAACTGAGGTCGGCGGCCAGGCCCAGCACCAGCCACAGCCGCATGGTCCTTGGTCGCCCGGCGGCCAGGGCGGCCTGGATGCGGTCGCCGGCGAAATAGTTGACGACGATGGAGCCCAGCAGCAGCGGCAGATGGATCGGCCGCCACATGGCGTAGAAGCCCAGGGACAGAAGCGTCAGCACCACCTTGGCCAGCCGCCCGAACCGCCCCGCCAGATAGAACAGCCCGAGCGCCAGAGGCAGGAAGCCGAAGATGAAGAGGAACGAGTTGAAGAGCACGTGGGGCGCGCCTTCAGCTCGGCCGGGCGATGACGCCGGCCGAGACGCTGATCCGGTTGGCCAGGGCTGACTCGATGCGTTTGCCCTGGGTGGCGAACAGCGACATCTGGTCGACCTTGAACCCAGCGCCCTCGACCAGCACGCGAACGTCGTCGGGCGTCGAGAACAGATAGATGTGGTCGGGCGAGGGGCTGTTCAGCGGCACGTTGATGAAGATCCGCCCGTCGTCGGCGATGCAGCCGCGCAGGAAGTCGAGCGCCACGTGTGGTCGCTCCAGATGCTCCAGCACCTCGGAGATGACGACCAGGTCGAACCGGCGATCCGGCCGCTTGGTCTGCAGGATGTCGGTCTCGACCAGCGACACCGGCTTGGTCAGCCCCAGGGTGTCCAGCGCCGCGCGGGTCTCGCGCAGGGACACCGTGCTCACGTCCCAGGCCTCCAGCGTGCGGCAGAGCGGCGACTGGGCGGCGAAATAGACCATCAGGCCATGGCCCGGCCCGACCTCGAGATAGTCGAAGGGCCGCGCCGCGTTGGGCAGCACCTGGTTGAGGAACATCTCGAAGGTGGCGACGTGGTTGTACCAAAGCAGCTGGGTCAGCAGCAGGCCGTTGACGTAGCGACCCATGTAGTCGTGGTTCGAATAGACCTCGGCGTTGGCCTCGGCAAAGGTCGAAAGGCGGTAGCGACCCTCGCGGTGGAAGAACAGTTCCTCGTCGCGCAGCTGGTCGCAGGTCCAGCGATAGTCGGCCGCGAACTTCGCCTCCTGGCCGGCGATCAGCTTGCGCGCCGCGCCGGCGGCGGCTTCGGTGGCGTCGAGCATGGCCGGTGAGCGGGCGGCGAAGCTCTTGACCAGATAGCCGGCATGTTCCGGCCAGACGGCGATCACCGTTTCCAGCACATGGGTGGTGTGCGGCCGGCCCGCGGTCAGCGCCCGCAGCTCGGCGGCCTTGTCGTCGCTCATCGGTGGGTCTCCAGGACCGCCAGAGCGCGATCGTCGATATGCATGGGCAGGTCGGGGGTCGGATAGCTGGAGAGCTCCAGCCGATAGGTCGCCGCACCGTCGTCGGCCTGCTCGATCCGTTCGAACCCCAGCTTGTCGTAGTGCCCGGCGACCATCTTGTTCTTCGCCGAGGGGATATAGCGCCCGACCAGGCTCAGCGCCCCGTCGGCGCGGGCCGCGGCGGCCAGGTGAGCCAGCACCGCTTCCTCGACGCGCCGTCCCAGCACCCGGCAGCTCATCAGCCAGGTGTCGATCTCCCAGGCCTGGCCCCGGCGATCAGCGATGATCACGCTGATGATGCCGTTGTCGCCGAACGAATCCACCAGCCGGACCTGCACCGCATGCCGGCTCGGATCGGCCTCGATCGCGGCGACCTCGGCTTCGGAATAGCGGTGCGTGGTCAGGTTGAACTGGTTGGACTTGTTGATCAGCTGGG
>JANXXA010000467.1 GCA_025350885.1 Phenylobacterium sp. | reverse complement strand
GTCGGCGCTCAGGCTGGTCAATCCGCGCGACGGCTGGCCCCAGGAACGGGCCTGGGCCTCGGCCTCAGGGGCCGACTGGCCGCTCAATGCCGCCCAGGTGTTCGAGCGTGTGGAAGACGCCGTGGCCGACCTCAACATCGTCTATGCGACGACCGCCCGGCCGCGCGAGCTGACCCTGCCCATCCTGACCCCGCGGGTCGCGGCGGCCGAGCTCTCCAGCGCCATCGCCGCCGGCCTGAAGGTGGGGCTGCTGTTCGGCGGCGAGCGAGCCGGGCTGGAGACCGCCGACATCGCGCTCTGCCAGGCGGTGGTGACCCTGCCGGTGGACGCGCGCTTCAAGTCCTTGAACCTCGCCCAGGCGGTGGCCATCAACGCCTACGAATGGCGCATGACCTTGACCGATGAGGCGCCGCTGGCGTTTCGCGACGGTCCGCCGCCGGCTGACGGAGCGGCGATGCAGGGGCTCTACGAGCACTTCGAGCAGGAGCTGGAAGCCGCCGGCTTTTTTCACCCGCCGGAGAAGCGGCCGTCGATGGTGCAGAACCTGCGCTCGGCGCTGGGCCGCGCCAGCTTCACCGACCAGGAAGTCCGCACGTTCCGCGGCGTGGTCACCGCGCTATCCCGGGGGCGCGGGCGAGTGCTGGCCAAGCTTGCGAAGCAGAAAGCCGAGCGCGACGCGAGCTAGTGGTTAGGATCTGACACTTGGCGCCCGTCCGCGACCGTCCGTCGCCCGCGTCGGCGGGCGATGCAGCATTACCAACCAGCCAGCGTTCCGAAGGGCTCAGAAGGGGGGAAAGCGGAACTTGGAGGCGGTCCACCGTCAAGGCTCGTTGGTCCCCAGCGACTTCGCCTCGGCCTCATGAACGACGTGGCGCCCGTGGAGCGCCTCCGCGACCTGCTGGGCCCCCAGCGCCGTCAGCACACCGACGACAATGATCACGTACTCTTTCAGGAATTCCCGCAGGCCGTGCCAGGGCTTCGGTTTGTGGATGTCCATGCCGCCCCCCACCGATCAAGCTTGACCACATGCTAAGCGGACTCGCGGAAGGTCCGCTATGGGTCGAAGCGGTCCTAGGCTCCACGCCCGATGCGGACCTCAGGAACGTCACCTCGACCGTTGGCTCTTGGGCGAGGCTCTCTTTAGTTGAGCACCGGGTAGAAGATGATGGGATAGGCGATCATCATGCCGATCACGACCAGCGGCGCCGCGATCTGCACCCAACGCCGGTCGACAAAGAACGCCGCCAGGCCGGCGGCCCACAGTGGGATCATAATCAGGTTCTGCTGTCCCCAGGATGTGAGGCCATACCGCAACGCCCCCTCGAAGTTGAGTGCGATGCCGACGACCCCCGAGGCCAAGAACGCACCGATATAGGTCCGCCGTTCGCGCCGATGGAAAGCCTGCAGGTCGTAGTCTTCGCCGTCTTCGAAGTCAGGCGATACGAGGGCGGCGAGGAAGTATTGGCTGATCACCACGATGAAGTTCGAGGCGATGACTTCCAGGTCAAACCTGGCGACCGTCCTCAGATCCCACAGACTGAGCCAATTGACCGACATCAGCAGAAAGACGCCCGCCATCCATAGCGCGTGGGGCCATGAATAGACCAGTTGGCGTCGATGCCGGATCATGCGGGTGGCGGCGAACAGGATGTGCGTTAGCGCGACCGTGTAGATGAAGCTGAAAAACAGCAGAATGAATTCGAACGGATGCACTTGGCCCTCCCACCTTCGGCTTGAGCGAGCTTAGCTGTGTCGGCGGTTTTGGAAACGGATCTTGGCGGCGACCAGACATCGCGAACCTCGGCAATCGCGAGCGTCGTCGACACCATCACCTTAAGGGCCGCCCCCTCAGCCGACGGCCGCGCCTTGGGTATCGACGTACAAGGCGTAAACAGAGGTCGACGCGCACATGTAGAGGCGGTTGCGCTCGGCGCCCCCAAAGGTGAGGTTCGCGCAGCTCTCCGGCAGGTGGATCTTGCCGAGGAGCTCGCCCTGGGGCGAATAGCAGCGGACGCCATCCTCAGCGGGATCATCCAGCCCCATGCTGCACCAGACATTGCCTTCGGTGTCGCAGCGAAGCCCGTCGGTCCCGGTCCGGATGAAGACCTTGCCGTTGTGCGCCTTGCGGTGATCGGGGTCGTATTCGAATACGTGGACCAGGGAAGCGTCGCTATCGACCACGTAGAGCCGGCGACCATCCGGGGAGAAACAGATCCCGTTCGGCTGCTCAAACCCGTCGAGAGCCTTGGTCACTTCGCCGCTCGTGGCGTCGATCCGGTAGACATAATTTGCGGACTGTTCCCGTGGGCGCTTGAGACCCATGTACCGCCCGTCGATGCTGTAGGTCGGGTCGGTGAACCAGATCGAGCCGTCCGGCGCCACGGCCAGGTCGTTCGGCGAGTTAAGACGCCGGCCCTGCCAGCGGTCCGCCAGCACGGTCACCGAGCCGTCGATCTCGGTCCTCGTGACCCGCCGCGTTGCGCCTTCGCAGGAGATGAGACGGCCCTGGCGATCGACGGCATTGCCGTCGGCGTTCATGGCCGGGGCGCGAAAGACGCTGAGGTGATTGTCGTCTTCGCTAAGCCGAAGCAACCGGTTGTTCGGGATGTCGCTGAACAGCAGATAGCGGC
>JANXXA010000466.1 GCA_025350885.1 Phenylobacterium sp. | reverse complement strand
CTGGCGCTGGCCGGCGGGCTGATCGCGTTGAAGGCCGCCGGCTCGGCCGTCGGCTGGGGCTTCCAGCTGCAGTCGCCACCGGTGGTGGGCGTGCTGGCGCTGCTGATGCTGGGCGTCGCGCTGAACCTCTCGGGCCTGTTCGAGGTGGGGACGTCGCTGCAGGGCGCCGGCACGGGCCTGGCCAGCCGGGGCGGGCTCGCAGGCGCCTTCTTCACCGGCGCGCTCGCCGTGATCGTCGCCGCTCCCTGCACCGCGCCGTTCATGGGCCCGGCGCTCGGCTGGGCGCTGACCCAGACGCCGGTCGCGGCGCTGGCGGTCTTCCTGGCGCTGGGCATCGGCTTTGCCCTGCCGTTTGTCTTGGTGGCGTTTATCCCTGGCCTGCTGGCGTGGCTGCCGCGTCCGGGCCCGTGGATGGAGGTGTTCCGCAAGGCGCTGGCCTTCCCGATGTACGCGACCGCGGCCTGGCTGGCCTGGGTGCTGGCCCAGCAGGCGGGCGCCGAGGACCTGGCCAAGCTGTTCGCCGGGGCGGTGCTGGTGGGCCTGGCCGCCTGGCTCGCGGGGCTGGCCCAGCGGCGCGCGGCGACGGGCGGCAAGGCGCTGCCCCTGACTCTGGGCGCGGGCCTCGCTGCCGGCCTGGCCCTGGCGCTGGTGGTCTGGCCGCAGGACAAGGTCGCGCAACTGCAATCGGAGCCCTTCAGCCCCGTGCGGCTGGAGGCCCTGCGCGCGGAAGGCCGGCCGGTGTTCGTCAACTATACGGCGGCCTGGTGCGTCTCCTGCCAGGTCAACGACAAGGTGGCGCTCTCCACGCATCAGGTCGCCAGCGCCTTCGCCCGCCACAGGGTCGCCTATCTGAAGGCCGACTGGACCCGGCGCGACGCGACCATAGCCGCCGACCTGGCCAGCCACGGTCGGGCCGGCGTGCCGCTCTATCTGGTCTATGGTCCGGGCGGGGCAGACGGCGTTATCCTGCCCTCGATCCTGACGCCGGACATTGTGATCAAGGCGATTGAAGCCGCCGACAAGAGGTAGGGAATCTCGCCGTTGGCCGCCATTTCGCGCCGCCTGGTTCTCGCCGCCGCGTTCGCGATCGGCGGCGCGACGCGGGCGCGCGCCGCAGCTGTGCCCGGCGCCGCCGCTCCAGGATTTCGAACCGTGGACGCCGACGGCCGTGAGCGCACCCTGGCCGAGTTCGCCGGCCGGATCGTGGTGCTGGAATGGACCTCCAGCGACTGTCCTTACAGCCGCAAGCACTATGGTTCGGGGACCATGCAGGCCCTGCAGCAAGCCGCGGTCAGGGACGGCGTCGTCTGGCTGACCGTGTCGTCGTCGGCGCAGGACCGCGAGGGCTATTTCACGCCGGCCAGCGCCCGGGCCTGGCGCGCCAGGGTGGGTTCCCGCGCCACCGCGATCCTGCTGGACAGCGCAGGCGTGATCGGTCGGGCCTATGGCGCCAGGACCACGCCGCACATGTTCATCGTCGATCGGACGGGCCGCATCGCCTACATGGGCGGCATCGACGACCGGCCCTATGCCGATCCGGCCAGTCTGAAGGGCGCCAAGCCCTATGTGGCGCTGGCGCTCGCCGACCTCAGGGCGGGGCGCGCGGTGGCGCAACCGGTCAGCGCGCCCTATGGCTGCAGCGTGCGGTACGCCTCGGCGACCGGCTTACCGTAGGAGACGCCAAGCTTGACAGGGTTTGAAACGGCCTGGGCCCGGCTGACCGCCGCGGGCGCCGCCGCCCAGGGTCGCCGCATCGCGGAGCTGTTTACCTCCGAGCCCGACCGGCTTTCGCGGCTCTGCGTCAGCGCCGCTGGCCTCGACCTGGATCTGAGCAAACAGCCCTGGTCGCTGGACGACCTGAAAGTCTGCCTCGATCTCGCGCGCCTGGGCGGCGTCGAGGCGGCGCGCGAACGGCAGTTCGCCGGCGCCGTGGTCAACGCCTCGGAGGGCCGCGCGGCCCTGCACATGGCCCTGCGCGCGCCCAGGGGGTCGGACTTCCGGGCGCAGGGCGAGCCGGTTTCGGCCGAGATTGACGCCATGCGTGACAGGCTGGCGGCGTTCGCCAACGCTGTCCGCTCCGGCGTGCTGAGGGGCGCGACCGGCCGGCCGTTCCGCTGCGTGGTGCATATCGGGATCGGCGGCTCGGACTTCGGCCCGCGCTTGGTCTGGGAGGCGCTGCGCCCGGTGGCGCCTGCGATCGACCTGCGGTTCGCGGCCAATGTCGATCCCGCCGAGATCGCCCTGGCCCTGGCCGGCCTCGACCCCGCCGAGACCCTGGTCGTGGTGGTCTCCAAGACCTTCACCACCCAGGAGACCATGACCAACGCTGCGGCCGCGCGGGCCTGGCTGCGCGGCGCCCTGGGCCAGGGCGGCGACGCCCATCTGGTGGCGGTCTCGGCCGCACCGGACGCAGCCCAGGCCTTCGGAGTTCCGGGCGCCCAGGTGTTCGGCTTCCGCGACTGGGTGGGCGGGCGCTATTCGGTGTGGTCAGCGGTGGGGCTGTCCTGCGCGATCGGCCTGGGTGGCGAGGCGTTCGAGGCCCTGCTGGCCGGCGCGGCGGCCATGGACGACCATTTCCGCTCAGCGCCTCTGGCGGGCAGTGCGCCGGTGCTGCTGGCGCTGGCGCACATGTTCAACCGCAATGGCATGGGCCGGCCGGTGCGCGCGGTGACGCCCTATGCCCAGCGCCTGCGCCTGTTGGCCAATTTCCTCCAGCAGCTGGAGATGGAGTCGAACGGCAAGCGTGTGGGCTTGGACGGTCAACCGGTCGCTCACGCCACGGCCGCGACGGTGTTCGGCGACGCGGGGACCAATGTCCAGCACGCCTTCTTCCAGCTGATGCACCAAGGGACCGACATCATCCCCGTCGACATCATCGCCGTGCGGCACGCCCGCGAAGGCGACCCGGTGGCGCAGACCATCCTGCTGGCCAACGCCGTGGCCCAGGCCGAGGCGCTGATGGTCGGGCGCGCCGAGCGCGAGGTCCGAGCGGAGCTGGCAACCAAGGGCCTGACGCCCGCCGATATCGACGTCCAGGCGCCGCAGCGGACGTTTCCCGGCGATCGGCCGTCGGCCTTCATCCTGATCGACCAGCTGACCCCGGAACGGCTGGGCGCCCTGCTGGCGCTCTACGAGCACAAGACCTTCGTCGAGGGCGTGCTCTGGGGAATCAACAGCTTCGACCAATGGGGCGTCGAGCTGGGCAAGAGCCTGGCGGCCCGGGTATTGGGCGAACTTCAGGGCGGCCCCGCCGGCGCCCACGATCCCTCAACCGCGCGGCTTATCGACCAGCTGAAGGCGCAACCATGACCGTTCTCGTGACCGGAGGGACCAAGGGCATCGGCCTGGCCATCGCCAAGCGGCTGGCGTCGCGCCACGGCCGCGTCGTGCTGGCGTATCACAAGGATGACGCCGCTGCCGAAGCCGCCGTCGCCGAGGTCTCCGTGGCCGGCGGCGATGCGGTGGCGATCAAGGCGGACGTCGGGACACTGGAGGGCTCTACCGCCCTGATCGCGGCGATCGAGCGGCAGGGCCACGGGCTCACCCACATCGTCCACTCAGCCGCGATGATCTATCCCACCACCCTGTTGGGCGCCGATCTGGTGAGGTTCCGCCAGGCGGTGGAGACCAATGGGCTGTCGCTGCTCTACCTGGTCCATGCCGCCCAGCACCTGCTGA
>JANXXA010000434.1 GCA_025350885.1 Phenylobacterium sp. | reverse complement strand
GGCCGACCCAGACCCCGCTGAACCGACACAAAACCCTACCCCTTCATCAACAGACAATCCCGGACGGCCAGAAGGGCCGAGCCGGGACCTAGGGGCCACCGCACAGCTTGAAGCTCCTGGGTCCCGGCGCTCCAGCCTGCGAGCGCAGGCTTACGGCCGGGATGACAAAGAAATTTGTGTTCTTTGACACCACTTCGGCGCCCTGCGCTGCGACCCAGAGCCGTTCCGCCCTACGCCTTGACGAACGGCAGCGAGGTCGTCGGGGGTTGGCCCATGGCCAGCAGGGCGTTGGCGACGGCGGGCGCGATCACCGGCATGCCGGGCTCACCGACCCCGGTGGGCGGGTTGGCGGAGGGCACGATATAGGTCTCCACCGTCGGGGCCTCGTTGTGGCGCAGCACGCGATAGGCGTCGAAGTTGTGCTCGACCACCTCGCCGTCCTTGAGCGTGATCTTGCCGAACAGCGCCGCTGACAGGCCGTAGCAGGTCCCGCCTTCCATCTGGGCGGCGATCTGGTCGGGCGAGATCGCCACGCCGCAGTCGATGGCGGTGACCACCCGGCCGACGCGGGGTTCGCCGTTCTCCAGCCTGACCTCGGCGACCTGGGCCACCACCGAGCCGAAGCTCTCATGGACGGCGACGCCACGGCTCCAACCGGCCGGCGCCGGCGTGCCCCAGCCGGCCTTTTCGCAGGCCAGGTTGAGCACCGCCAGATGCCGCGTCGCGCCGGCCCGGGCATAGAGCGCGCGGCGATAGTCGACGGGATCCTTGGCCGCGCGCTTCGCCAGCTGGTCGATGGTGTGTTCCATGACAAAGGCGGTGTGGGTGGCCCCCACCGAGCGCAGCCACAGCACCGGGATCGGCGAGTCCGGATGGATCGCCTGGCCATCCACCACCGGCGTGGCCTTGAGATAGGGCGAGTCCTTGATGCCCTCGACCGCGGCGGGATCCAGCCCGCCGCCGCCCATCGGCGAGCCCTTGCCCAGCGACTGGGCGACGACCCGATGGCGCCAGGTCGCCGGATAGCCGTCCTTGTCCACCGTCACCCGCACCGCGTGGTGAACCAGCGGGCGATAGTAGCCGCCGGTCATGTCGTCTTCCCGCGTCCAGACCAGCTTCACCGGCCGGCCTTTTCCCACGTGCTTGGCGATGTGGACGCACTCGGCGACATAGTCGGACTGGAAGTTGGCGCGGCGGCCGAAGCTGCCTCCGGCGAACAGGGTCTCGATGTCGATGGCGCCGGGCAGGGCGCCGACGATCTTGGCGGTGTTCAGCTGGTCCAGCGTCGGGATCTGCGACCCATGGATCAGCCGGGCCGAATTGCCATCGACGATCGCCACGCAGTTCAGCGGCTCCATGCTGGCGTGGGCCAGGAACGGGAAGTCATAGGTGATTTCAATCGCCGCTTCGCCCGAGGCCGCCTTGGCCGCATCGCCGCGGGCTTCGAACGGATACCATTTCAGTTTGGTGTCGGCCGGCGCCTTGCCGCCGGCCAGCGCGGTCCATTCGGCGCGCAGCTGGTCGGAGCCGCGTTTTTCGGCCTTGGCGTCGTCCCATTTGACGGTGAGTGCGTCGCGGCCCTTGCGCGCGGCCCAGGTGTTGTCGGCGACCACGGCGACGCCGCTGGGAATCTGGAACACATCGACGACGCCGGGAATGGCCTTCGCCGCCGTGGCGTCGAAGGCGGCCACCTTCGCCCCGAACCGGCGCGGATGGGCCACCATGGCGGTGAGCATCCTGGGCAGATGCACGTCCTGGGTGAAGCGCGCCGCCCCGGTGCTCTTGGCCAGCGAGTCCTTGCGGCGCACCCGGTCGGTGCCGATCAGGGTGAAGGCCTTGGGGTCCTTCAGCACCGGCGCCTGCGGCGGCGTCACCTTGGCGGCGGCGGTGACCAGCTCGCCGAAGTGCGCCTGCTTGCCGCTGGCCACGTGGCTGACGACGCCGTTCTGTACGGTGATGTCCCTGGCCGGCACGCTCCAGGTGGTCGCGGCGGCCTGCACGAACATGGCTCGCGCCGCGGCGCCGGCCTTGCGCAGCTGCATCCAGGAGTTGGAGATCGCCGACGACCCGCCGGTGCCCTGCATGCCGAAGCTGGCGTTGGCGTAGACCGCCGCGTTGGCCGCCGACTGTTCGACGCGCACCCTGTCCCAGTCGGCGTCCATCTCTTCGGCGACCATGGCCGCCAGGCCCGCGTGGTTGCCCTGGCCGAACTCGATGTGCTTGGACATCACCGTCACCGCCCCGTCGGGGGAGACCTTGAGGAACGGGCCGAAGGCGCCGAAGTCGTGGGGTGCGCCGACGCTCAGGACCTTGCCGATCATCGCCGGCGAACAGCCGATCAGGAGCGCGCCGCCGGCCAGGGTCGCGCCGATGCCCAGCGCCTGGCGCCGCGTCGGGACGCTACGTTCGCCGGTCTTGGCGTCGGGGGTGTTGAAATAGGGGTTCATGGCGCGCCTCAGACCTTAACCGTAACGGGTTTGGCCGGGCTTTGGCCGGAGGCTTGCCGGATCGCGGCGTGGATCCGCTGATAGGTCCCGCAGCGACAGATGTTGCCGCTCATCGCCGCGTCAATCTCGGCGTCGGAGGGCTTGGGCGTGTGGGCCAGCAGGGCCGCGGCGCTCATCAGCTGGCCCGACTGGCAATAGCCGCACTGCGGCACGTCGTTCTTCACCCAGGCGATCTGCAGCGGGTGAACGCCGCCCAGGCTTTCGACGGTGGTGATCTTCGCCGTGACGAGCGCGGCGATGGGAGTGGAGCAGGACCGGATCGGCTCGCCGTCGGCCAGCACCGTGCAGGCCCCGCACTGGGCGATGCCGCAGCCGTACTTCGTGCCGGTCAGGCCCAGCTCATCGCGCAGCACCCACAAGAGGGGCGTGTCGGGCGCGGCCTTGACCTCCAGCGCCTTGCCGTTGACGTTCAGCGTTGTCATGCGAATGGCCCCTCCGCCCGGGGCGCTCGCCCGGGACCGTGACGCATCCTAACGCTGTTCAGACGCGGGCGTAAATACGGCGGCGTTGGCGCGCGGCGGCTGGGTCGGCTATCCATCGGCGGATGGACGCCTTTCCCGCCTTCTTCCCGCTGACCGGCCGCACGGTGGTCATCGCGGGAACCGGCGAGGCGGCGCAGGCCAAGCTGCGGCTGTTCGCGGGGTCGCCGGCGACAATCCGCCGGCTGGAGGGCGCCGCGGCGCTGGATCCCGGCGCCTACGCGGGCGCGGCGCTGGCCTTCATCGCCTCCGATGACGACGCCTTTGCCGAGGCCGCCGCCGGCGCGGCGCGCGCGGCCCATGTGCCGGTGAACGTGGTCGATCGCCCGACGCTCTGCGACTTCACCACCCCGGCGGTGATCGACCGGGGCGAGGTGGTGGCGG
>JANXXA010000429.1 GCA_025350885.1 Phenylobacterium sp. | reverse complement strand
ATCTTCATCCTCAACAATGAGTGGATGGGGATGGTCCGCCAGTGGCAGCAGCTGCTGCACGGCGAACGCTACTCGCACTCCTATTCCGACAGCCTGCCGGACTTCGTGAAACTGGCCGAGGCCTATGGCGGCGTCGGTTTCCGCGCCGAGCACCCCGACGAGCTCGACGACAAGATCCGCGAGATGATCGCGGTGAAAAAGCCGGTGCTGTTCGACTGCCGGGTGACCAAGCAGGAAAACTGCTTCCCGATGATTGTCTCCGGCAAGGCGCACAACGAGATGACCCTCGGCGACGAGGGCGCGGACCTCGGCGCGCTGGTGTCGGAGGCTGGCAAGCGGCTGGTGTGAGCCGCTCGACCCCCGCCACCCTGGCGCTCGACCACGCCGGCGTCGCCTACGCCCTGGCGACCTATGACTACGACCGCAGCGCCGACCGCATCGGGATGCAGGCGGCTCACGCGCTGGGGGTGGCGCCCCGGGAGGTGCTGAAGACGCTGATCGTCAGCGCCGACGGCCGACCGGCTTGCGTTGTCCTGGCCTGCGACCGCGAGGTCGCGATGAAGCGGCTGGCGGCGGCGCTGGGCGCGAAATCCTGCGAGATGATGGCGCCGGCGCAGGCTGAGCGGATCACCGGCTACCGGGTGGGTGGCGTCAGCCCGTTTGGCCAGAAGAAGCGGCTGCCGACGGTGATCGATGCGGGCGCCGCGGCGCTGCCGGAAGCCTTCGTCAATGCGGGGCAGCGCGGGCTGCAGGCCCGCCTGGCGCCCGGCGACCTGGTCCGCGCGCTGGACGCCATCGTGGCGCCGGTGACATGAGCGGCGCGGACGGGCCGGCGCGATGTGGACCCCTCAGGTCTTGAGCCGCAGCTGGCCCAGGTAGTCGCGCTTGCCCAGGCGAACGCCCTGGCTGCGCAGGATGTCGTAGGCGGTCGTCGCGTGGAAATGCAGATTGGGCAGGGAGAACGACATCAGGAACCCCTCGGCGGTGAACGGCATCCGCAGGTCGCCCATCACGAAGGCCATGTCCCGGCCCTCCAGGGCGTTCACCGCCTCGGGCGTCAGGGCCTTCAATCCGTCGCGGGCCTCGGCCACCAGCGCCTGCAGGCCGGCATAGTCGAGGGGCTCGATCTGGGTCGGCGGCCGGAATACGCCCGCCTGCACGCCCTCGATGGCGCCCAGGGAGTGGTGCGCCACGGAGATCACCTGGAAGCGGAACGGCAACATGGTCTCGTTCAGCCGCGTCGCCACGAGGCTCTCCGGATCGACGGCGTTTTCCTGACAGTGGGTCAGGCCGCGGTCGAGGAAGCCCGAAACCCCACCCAGCACCTGCAGGAAGGATGTCACGCTGACGTCGTAGAGGGATATCGCCATGGGTCGGGCCTTTTCGAAACCGGGTTCGTCGCCACCCTGACCGCCGCCCCCAGCGGAAGCCAACGGAATTTCGCGGCGGCTCAGCGCGTCACCGAACACCGATGAACTCGACGACTGGAAAGCGCGGCGCGCGTGCTTGCGTTCGCTATGGCAACCTGAGCACCTGCGAAAACGTTGAGGAGGTCCGCGTTCCTTGCAGGAGTCCGTTGTGTCCTCGCGTTCCCTCTCGCTCCAGGTCGAACCGCAGGTGCGTCTGGATGACGGGCTTGGCGCGAGCCTGTTCGACGCCAGCGAGGATTGCGTGAAGATCGTCGATCTCGACGGTCGCCTGTTGGGCATGAACGCCAACGGCGTCTGCCTGATGGAAATTGACGATTTCGAAGGTTTTCGAGGCACGCCGTGGACGTCGCTTTGGCCCGAAGCGCACCGGCAGACCATCACAACCGCCGTCGCCGAAGCCGCGGCCGGGCGCGGATCCAAGTTCCTCGCGGACTGTCCCACGGCCAAGGGTTCGCCGCGCTCCTGGGAGGTGGTCGTCTGGCCGGTGATGGGCGCGGACCAGAAGCCCGTTCGCCTGGTCTCGATCTCACGCGACGTCACCGAGCGCATGAGGATCGAGGACGAAAAAGCCTTGCTGACGCGCGAACTGACGCATCGCATCAAGAACGTGTTCAGCGTGGTCGATGGCGTGATCGCGCTTTCCGTCCGCTCGGTCGAGGAGGCCAAACCCTTCGCCGAGGCGCTTCGCCGCCGCCTCGCCGCGCTTGGCCGCGCCATCGCCTTTGTCGCGCCCGACGAGGCCGCTGGCGGGCAGGTCACCGTTTCCTACACGCTGCACGGCCTGTTGCGGGTGGTGCTCGAACCCTACGGCAACTGAACGGCGACGACCGGCAGATCAGCATCCAGGGCGACGACGTTGCGGTCGGCGTCGCGGCGATCACCCCACTGGCGCTGGTGATCAACGAGCTGGCGACCAATGCGATGAAATACGGCGCGTTGCAGGCGTCGGGCGGGCGGGTCACCCTGCAGATCACCGCGACGCATGAGGTCCTGTCCCTCGGTTGGGCGGAACGCGGCGTGGTCGGCGCGGTCCCCGCCGGCGACAAGCCCGCCGGCTTCGGTTCGCTGCTACTGGAGAACGCTGTTGTCCGGCAACTTGGCGGCAGCCTCGCCCGCGACTGGACCGCGCAGGGTCTGGCGATCGACATCCGTGTCCCACTGGATCGGATCAGCGGCTGACAGCCTACCGCGCGCCGAGCCTGACCATGACTTCGCGCGGGATGTCGTACTGTGCGACCACGGCGGCGCGGTCGCGCAGGCCCATCACTTCGCGCTGCACGAGGAAGCACCAGACCGCGTCGGCGGCGGTCCTCAGCGTCTCCAGGCGGCCCTCACCTTGATGCGCTCTCAGCGTCGCCAGCGCGGCCTCGGCCTTGCGGCCCATCCGGCCCAGCGCGGCGGCCTGCTCCTCCATCACCTCGTGGCGTAGCGCCGCCTCGGCGGTATCGGAGCCGAGGCGGTTCAGCAGGGACTGGGGCATGCGGAGCTGCGACATGGTCGCCCATGTTGGCGCCATGCCGTGGTCGCGCAAGCTTCAGTGTTGACGGTCATCACAATGTTCTTCTATTGTTCTTTAGCAGGAGGACGTCATGCTCGAGCACTTGTGGCGAACCTACCATCGCTGGGACATCGCCCGACGAATCCGCCGGTCGGGCTGGACCGCGATCTACGTCGGCGACTATCGCTCCGCGCCGACCTGGACCTACACAATCGGTTTCCATGCGTCGCTTAGCGCGCCAGAAGTCGTGGTGTTCGATATCCCGATGGCGTCGGCCAATGGTCTGCTTCACGAAATCTACAGCGATCTGAAGTCGGGAAAGCTCATCATACGTGATCGCGAAGCGTGGAGGCCCGGCGAGTGCCAGACTCC
>JANXXA010000403.1 GCA_025350885.1 Phenylobacterium sp. | reverse complement strand
CGCGCTGAAGCCGGGCGAGCGGGCCTGCGACCACCCCGGATGCCGGCTGGCGGCGACCGCGCGGGCCCCGAAATCCCGCGACATGCTGAACGAGCACTACTGGTTCTGCCAGCCGCACGCCGCGGAATATAACCGTAACTGGAACTTCTTCGCCGGCATGAGCGAGGGCGAAGTCCGCCGTCGCCAGCAGGACGAACTGTTCACCGGCGGCCGGCCCACCTGGGAGATGAAGGCCAGCCGCATGTCACGCGAGGCCGCGGCCTTCTCCAACAAGTTCAGAAAAGGCGAGGGCTATCGCGACCCGTTCAACCTGTTCGGCAAGAACGGCGGCAAGGCGATGCCCGAAGCCGAAGATCGCCGCCTGGGAAAGATCGAGCGCAACGCCCTGGCCGACCTCGACCTCGGCGCCAACGCCGACGGCCCGACGATCCGCACCCGCTACACCGAACTGGTCCGCCGCCTGCACCCCGACGCCAACGGCGGCGACCGCGCCGGCGAACAGCGCCTGCAGCGCGTGATCAAGGCCTATCAGTCCCTGCGCAAGGCGGGGATGGTTTAGGGCGCTGACTGATAATTCGCGAAGAGCCTCCCGCGACCGCTTTTGGACAGGTCAAAAGCGGTGGTGACAGCCGAGTTTGGGTCGGATTCGGCCCGTTTCAGGGGCTTGGGGATCACGACTTTGCACACCTGTCGCCTCCGATCCGAATTGTGAGTCGGCTCTCAGCGGCGACCATCGGCCCGAACCGGTTCCCCAAGAAGCGCTCTCGCTCATGGCAGCGGTTGATGCTCCGCGTCGCCGGTCCGAACGGTATCCAGCCACCGATCGAACATAGCCCGCTGGCGCGATGGCGGGATACGCCCAACGCCGAGCAGCACCTGCACTCCAATTCCATCGACCAGCGCCACGAGGCTCGCGGCGGCATGCTTGACGTTCACGCTACGCGCTACCGCACCCTCCGCCTGTGCCTTCGCCAAAAGCGCTGCGAGCCGACCGCGCCATTCATCGTATCGCAGCCGCATCACGCGGGCGACCTCGTCATCGTAGCTGGACCGCTCCCAGTAGCCGACCCAGATTCGCCAGTAGCCGCGTGTCTCGGCGGTCAGGGGCAGGGCCAGCGCGACCACCTTGCGGATCGCCTCAAGCGCCGGAGTTGCCTGCGCGGCGCGCTCCATCCGTGTGCGCACCAGGCGGGCGGAGTGTTCTGAAGCCTCGATCAGCAGCTGGTCCTTGGAATGAAAGTAATGCGTGAGGGCCCCGGTCGTGAAACCGGCTTCGCGCGCGACCTCGCGCACGGTGAGGCCCGCAATCCCCTCCCGCATGATCACCCGTAGAGCCGCGGCCGCGAATATCTCGCGCCGTTCGTTGTGGTCGACCGACCTTGCCATCGCGTCCGGGCGCTCCTTCCGCGTCGGGGTCCCTGTGCCGGATTTTTGCCCCGCGCGAAAGCAAAGACATCCCAAGGCCAGCTCCGCCCGGGGGCGTCCCACACGCTCGTTATATAACGGAAGTTACGTATTGGCTTCCGTTTGGCAAAACGTGTGTTATGTTTTTTCGTAGCGGCGGAGGCGCGGCCCCTTGAGCCGCGGATTTCCAGCCGAATGCATAGGGGGAAGACCATGGGCCTATCGACCCGAGCTTTCTTGCTGTCCGCATCGGCGCTCGCGGGAGCGGCCCTGGCCGAGCCCTCGTTCGCGCAAAGCCGCCCTGCTCCGGCGGCCAACACAATCGAAGAGCTGATTGTCACAGCGCAGAAGCGTGAGGAAAGCGCGCAGGAAGTGCCCATCGCCCTGACCGCGCTATCCGGCGAAAGCCTCGAACGGCAAGGTGTGATCGGGTTCCAGGACCTATCGACCCGCGTGCCGTCGCTGCGCTTCGGGTCAGGCGTCACTGGCGGCGAAAACGTCATCACCCTGCGCGGCATTGGCAGTCAGAACACCACGAGCGGCGGGGACTCGCCCGTCGCCTACAACCTCGACGGCGTCTACCTCGCGCGGACCACATCGGTGGACCCGGAGTTTTTTGACATCAACCGGATTGAGGTGCTGCGCGGCCCCCAGGGCACGCTCTATGGGCGCAATTCCGTTGGGGGAACGGTGAACGTTGTCACCATGCATCCGCAACCGACATTCGGCGCACACGTGGATGCGCTAGGCGGCAACTACAATGCCCAAGTCTTCCGAGCGTGGGTCAACGCGCCCCTGGTGACCGAAGGCGACCACCAGGTATTGGCGCGCGTGTCGGCCGTTTCAGCCAAGCACGATGGCTACCAGCAGAACCTGTT
>JANXXA010000337.1 GCA_025350885.1 Phenylobacterium sp. | reverse complement strand
TGCTTTCGGCCCTGTCGCAGCTGGCCGCGCCCTGGCTCGCCCGGCGCGTCGGCCTGGTCAACACCATGGTCTTCACCCACATCCCGGCCAACCTCTGCGTGATCGCCGCGGCCTTTGCCCCGAGCCTGCCGATCGCTTTTTCCCTGCTGTTTCTGCGCGCGCTGCTGTCGCAGATGGATGTCCCGGCCAGGACCTCCTACGTGATGGCCATCGTCACGCCGGCCGAGCGGGCGGCGGCGGCGGGGGTGACCAATGTGCCGCGCAGCCTGGCCTCGGCGCTGAGCCCCGCGCTGGCCGGCCTGATCTTCGCCGCCAGCCCCTTCGCCTGGCCGCTGGTGATCGGCGGATCGCTGAAGATCGCCTACGACCTGCTGCTGCTCTGGCGCTTCCAGAAGGTTCGTCCGCCCGAGGAACACGATCCGTAGGTCCTGACGCAGCGACACGCGTCTTTCCGCGCGACGCCTTTCCGCGCGACGACGTGTCTGTTAAGCGCCCCCCATGCGCCGTGCGGACCCGAACCAGACGATGGCGGACAGGTCCGCCCGACCGCAGACCGCGCGCCCCCAGGTCACGCGCCCCCGAGGACCGGTGGCCCACGCCGACGCCCTGACCCTCGAACTGGAGGCCATGCGCGACCGCGTCCAGGCGCTGGAGCAGGAAGTGGCCCTGCTGAAGAAGGTTCGTCAGGCGCAGACGACGCGCCTGGAAGCCATCGCGCGGTCGACCTCCTGGCGCATAACCCGGCCGCTGCGACTGCTGATCCGGGTGGTCAAGCGGCAGACCACGTTTGGCGACATCGGCCATCACCTGGGTCTGGTTTTCGAGCGGCGGAGAGCCGTCGGGTCCGGTGGCGCCAAGCCGCCTGGGCCGCCGCCGACGCCGCAGTCGGATCCGATCCGCCTGGACACGCTCAGCTTCCCGCTGCCCGGCGCCATCGCAAACCTGCCCGAGCTCACCGGCGCCGCGCCGGATCCCCTGGTCGAGACCGTCTCGGTGGTGATCCCGACGTTCAACGCGGGCGCGGAATTCTACTGGCTGCTGCGCAAGCTGAAGGCGCAGAAGGGCCTGGGCGGCGTCGAGATCGTGGTGGTGGATTCCGGATCGTCGGACGGCACGGCGGAGCTGGCCGAGAGCTTCGGCTGCACGCTGGTGCGCATTTCCAACGCCGAGTTCTCGCACAGTCACGCGCGCAACCTGGGGGCCGACAGCGCCCGGGGCGACCTGTTGCTGTTCACCGTGCAGGACGCCTACCCGGCTGGCGACCATTGGCTGCACAGCCTGGCCGTGGCCCTGACCCGCCCGACGGCGAGCGGCGACCGGCTGGCAGCGGTGTCGTGTACGGAGTTCCCCCGGCGTGACAGCGAGATCGTCTACAACGCCGGCATCGAAGCCCACTACGCGTTCCTGGGCTGCCGCGACGCCGACCGGGTGGGCGCGCTGTCGGGGCAGGATCATCAGTCGCTACGGACCCAGGGCCAGCTCAGCGACGTGGCCTGCATGATCACCGCGCCGATGTTCCAGGCCTATCGCTACGAGGGGCGCTACGCCGAGGACCTGATCCTGGGGGTGCGGCTGATCCGCGACGGTCATCACATCGCCATGCTGTCGTCGGTCCGTGTGATCCATTCGCACAACCGGCCGGCGTCCTATCACCTGAGGCGGACCTTCGTTGACGTGTTGTTTCTGACCGACGCTTTCGTTGATTTTAGCCTGCCGGCGGCCAGTTCGATCGGCGGTGCGCTGGCGGCGGCGGAGACCTTGCAGGAGGTGATCGCGGCCTGGTCGCCGCGGGCGGGGGACAATGCGGCGGACAGTCTGCGCCAGCTCAGCCTGCGCCTGCGCCGGATTCCGCTGCGGGGCCTGCGGGCTGCCCAGGGGCTGGACTTCGGGGTCGCCGCGCTTGGCCCCTGGATCGCGGCGGCGGTGGCCGCTGAAGGTCACCCCGGAGTCGCCGACGCCCATCAGGTGCGCACCATGTGCGTCGACCGGATCGAGGGCCTGGCCGACCATGTGGAGCGGGTTTATGGCGAGGCCGATGACTATCTGGTCGGCGAGCTGAAGGCCGCGGTCGGCAAGACCCTGGCCTCGACGCTGGGCGCTCAGCTGGCGTTCTACTATCTGAACCATGCCCTAGCCGACGAGCCCGGGGATCAGCAGCGGCTGGCCGACCTGCGCACCCTGATGCTGGCGGGCATCTGATGCGCATCCTCTATCTGGTGCATCAGTTCATGCCGGAATTTTCCGGCGGCACCGAGCGGGTGACCCTGAACCTCGCCCGCGCCGCCCAGGCCGACGGCCATCACGCCGAGGTGGCGACCGTCGCGGTCGGCGCTCATCCGGGCTGGCGTGCGACTGCGGAGGGGGCGTTCACCGCGATGGTCGAGGGCGTGCCGGTGCAGGCACTGGGACCGCCGACCGAGCCCCAGGTCGTCCAGCTGGGCTTTGACGCCGACCCGCAGGTCGAGCAGCGGTTCACCGCCTTCCTGGCGACGCGGCCGGCCTTCGACGTGGTCCATGTCATGCACCCTTTCCGCATGCTGGCGGCGGTGGAGGTGCTGGCCCGCAGACACATTCCGTACATCGTCTCGCTGACCGACTTCTTTACGATCTGCCATCGGATCAACCTGGTCCGCCGCGACGGCGCGCTGTGCGCCGGGCCGCAGGGCGGGGAGGCGTGCCGGCTGCACTGCCAGGCGCCGGAGCTGCCGCACGCAAGCTATGCGACGCGGTTCGCTCGGCTCGGCGCGATCCTTGCGTCCGCGTCGGCGGTGGTGGCGGTGTCGGACTATGTGGCCGAACGCGTGCGCGCGGCCCACCCCGGTCTGCCGGTGCTGGTGGTCAACAATGGCGTCGATCTGCTGAGCTTCGGCCGGCCCGCTCCACGCGTCGCCGGGCGGCCGCTGACCCTGCTCTATGTCGGCACGGTGTCGGAAGCCAAGGGTGCGTTGGGGCTGGTGCGCGCCTTCGCCCGCGCCGCGCCAGCCGGGGTGAGGCTGCGGGTGGTCGGACCTTGCTACGACGAAGCCTTCGCCGCGCGCCTGGCGGAGGAAGCCAAGGGGGCGGACATCAGCCTGGAAGGCGCGGTCGAGGCGGCGTCGATCCCGGCGCTGATCGGCGACTGTGACATCCTCTGCGTGCCGAGCCAGGTGCCGGAAGCGTTCTCGCTGGCGCTCTACGAAGGCTTCGCCGCCGGTCTGCCAGCGCTGGTGTCAGACCTTGGCAATCCGGCGGTGGTGGTCGCGGGCTTGAGCTGCGGCCGGGTCATTCCCGCCGGCGACGAAGACGCCTGGGCCGGCGCTATCGCCGAGATCGCCGCCCGGCCGGACCTCGTCGAGAGCTGGAAGGCCGCGGTCCCGCTTCCGTTCCGCATCGAGGAGGAGGCCTTCCTCTATGGCCAGCTCTATCGTGGCGTAGCCGCGCTTCGCCGGTGGGCTCCGGACGCCGCCGAGGCCTAACGCGCTCGGCCGGCGGCGGCGACCCGCAAGGGCTCGGGCAGGGCGTCCAGCCAGGCTCGGGGCGACAACAGCTCGGCCACCCGCCGGCGGCCCGCCGCGCCCAGGCGGGCGCGAAGGTCGGCATCGTCGCGCAAGCGCCGCAGGCCCTGGGCGGCTGCGTCGATGTCGGGGTCCGCCCAGGTCTGCCCGCGATAGATCCGCTGCGGATCGACCACCGGGATCTGGAGCGAGGGAACCAGCAGGGCGCTGGCCTCGTCCATGAAATCGAGGTTGCCGGAATAGGCGGTGGCCAGCACTGGCACGCCCAGGGCCATGGCTTCGGCCGGGGTCAGCCCGAAGCCCTCCGCGCGGTGCAGCGAGATCAACACGTCGGCTCCGGCGATCAGGTCCTTGACCCGGGAATAGGGCCAGACCTCGTCGATGATGCGCACGCGGGGCGGGGCGGCCGCGCGCAGCGCCGCCAGAGCCTGCGGGAACCGCGCGCCGTTCTGGGTCTTCAGCGTCAGTTCGACGTTGGGATCGTCGCCGAAGGCGCGCACGAACGCGGCGATGGTCCCGTCCGGGTTCTTGCGCGCGGCCGAGGAATTGAAGTCGAACAGGCTGACCGCCTGGAAGGCCGCGGCGCGCGGCGCCGGGCGGACCCCGGAATAGTCTTCGAGGAACAACGGATGCGGCACGACGCGGACCGGTGCGCGGGCGCCGGCCAGGGCCCGGGCGGTGTAGCGGCTCGGCGCCCAGACTTCATCGACCAGGCCCGCGTCACTCAGCCATCGCGCCGGCGCGCGGGGCAGTTCCCAGGCCCAGCAGGCATAGCGCGGTCCGATGAGGCGCCTCGGTCCCAGCTGTCCCAGCGCCGCGATCATCTCCGGCGGGTTCATGTAGAAGATCCAGGCGGCGGCAGGGGTCGCCCGGTCCAGCCGCACGTCGAGGTTCAGTCCCCGCGCGTCACCGCTGACATCCACCCTGCGGACGTCGATCCCGCACGCCTCGAAAGCGCGCACCGCCAGCCGGGCGGAGGCGCCGATGCCGTGCGGCTGGGAGAAATAGCCGACCACCTGGACGGGCTGGCTGGCGTCCGATGGGCGGGAGCTGCGACGCGCGGCCCTGACATAGGCTTCGATCCCGCCACGGATCAGCGGCGCCGACAGACGCCGAAGCGGCTCCGGCGCCCGGCGCCACAGGCCCTGGGCGGCGCGCAGGTTCATCAGCCCCCTTATCAGACGACGGCTCGGCCGCTCAACCCCGGCTAAGCGTTCATCAGCTCGTCGAGTTTTTTGATGTCGGTGACCGGCGAGGCGACGCCGCCTTCCATCCGCATCACCTTGTTGCAGTAGAGGCGCAAGAGATCGAGGTCGTGGGAGGCCAGCACCAGGATGCCGGCCCGCTCGACCAGCTTCAGCAGGCGCTTGTGCGCCAGCTGCTGAAACTCCGCGTCGCCGACCGCGATCCATTCGTCCATCAGGAGCACGTCGGCCTCGACGCTGGTGGCCGCGGCGAAGGCCAGCCGGGCCTGCATCCCCGCCGAATAGGTCTTCACCGGCACGGCCAGGAACGGCCCCAGCCCGGTGAACGCGGCGATCTCGTCCATCCGCGCGTCGACCTCGCGGGCCGACAGCCCGGCGATCCGCCCGCGCAGGCGGATGTTCTCATAGCCGCTGGCCGAGGGGTCGATGCCGAGGTTGAGGTCGAGCAGGGGGGCAATCCGGCCGCGCACCTCGATCTCGCCCTCGTCGGGCTCGTAGGCGCCGGAGAGCGCGCGCAGCAGCGTGGTCTTGCCCGAGCCGTTGTGACCGATCAGGCCCAGCCGGTCGCCGGCCTTCAGCTCCAGGCTGAGGTTGGAGATCGCGGTGACCTCGGTGGTTCCGTGCGAGGACCCCAGCCGTCCGCCGACGGTGATCTTGGCCAGGGATTTCTTCAGCGACTTGGCGTCCACCCCGTAGACCGGGAAGCGGAGCGTCAGGCCCTTGCAGGAGATCGATACCGGCGCCGCCTTCATAGGTAGTGCACGATCCGTCGGCGGATGTTGGCGAAGATGGCGAAGGTCGCGGCCCAGCCCACCGCCGCCATCCCGGCGAGGAACAGATAGGTGTGCGGCGCCACCTGCGCCCCCATCAGCGGCGCGCGGACCGCCTCGAGCATGTGGTAGAACGGATTGATATCCAGCACCCACTGATGGTGGAGCAGCCGATTGACCGGCCAGAACACCGGGGTCACGAAGATCGCGAACTGCATCACCGAGGTGACGATCTGCGGGATGTCGCGGAACCGCGCCGAGGCCAGCCCGATCAGCATGCTGATCCAGCCGGCGTTGAGCAGCAGGAAGATCAGGCCGATGGTCGCCGCCGGCGCGTTCGCGGTGCGCCAGTAGCCGTAGTAGATCAGCACCGCGACGACGATCACCAGGTGGTGGCCCAGGTTGATCACGTTGCGGAAGATCGTGCGCCAGACGAAGGTGAACATCGGCAGGCTGGTCTGCGACAGCATGCCGGCGGCGTGGACGAAGGTGTCGCAGCCCTCGGTTATGGTCCCGCTGATCGCGCCGAAGAAGACGATGCCAAGCGCCACCAGGGGCAGGAAGTCCTTCAGGGCGATGCCGAAGAGGTTGGCGTAGACCACGCCGATGCCCATCACCATCAGGCCCATCGAGAGTGTGATCCAGAACGGGCCGAGGATCGAGCCGCGATAGCGTGAGGAGACGTCGTGCCAGGCCAGCGACCAGGCCAGGTCGATCCGCCCCATCGAGGTGCGCAGGTCGCGCAGCGCCATCTGGACCTCGAACAGCGGACCGCGCCGTCCGGTCCGCAGCATGTGAGTGGCGGCTTCCAAGAAACTCTCCCGACGCAGGCGGGCTCGTAACAGGCAGGCGGTGGCCGGGCAAGGACGCGGCCCCCGGCCGGCCGGCGGGGCTTTGCCAGCGTCGGGCCTTCCGTGTTAGCCGAGCGAGGGTGGAGCTCGCCGAAGACCCATGACGTCCATCGACAAGATCGCCCAGGGCGCCGCCAGGTCCACGCAGGACCGGCGCAAGATGCTGCGCGCCTTCGATCCCAGCCTGGAAGGCGCCGGCGTCTGGCTGGTGATCCCCTGCTTCCGGGTCAAGGCGCACATCCTCGACGTGATCGCCAAGACCCCGGCCTGGATCGACGGCATCGTCTGCGTCGATGACGCCTGCCCGGAGCACTCCGGAGATTTCATCGAGGCCAACGCCACCGATCCCAGGGTCGTCGTGGTGCGGCTGGCGCAGAACCAGGGCGTCGGCGGGGCGACCATGGCCGGCTACCGCGCGGCCATCGCCCGAGGCGGCCAGGTGCTGGTCAAGGTCGATGGCGACGATCAGATGGACCTGGGCTACATCGCCCATCTTGTGGCGCCGATCCTGCTGGGCGAGGCCGACTACGCCAAGGGCAACCGCTTCACCTCGATCAGCCACCTGACCACCATGCCGCCGGTCCGGGTGTTCGGCAACGCGGCGCTGAGCTTCGCGGCCAAGCTCTCCACCGGGTACTGGAACATCTTCGATCCGACCAACGGCTACACGGCGATCGAGGCTCAGGTCGCCGGGATGGTGATCCAAAAGCGGGTCTCGCGGCGGTTCTTCTTCGAGACCGACCTGCTCTACCACCTGGGCACCCTGCGCGCGGTGGTGCGCGACGTGCCGATGCCGGCGCGCTACGCCGGCGAGGTCTCCAATCTGCGGATCGGGGCCATCGTCGGGCCGTTCGCCTTCAAGCACATCAAGAACTTCTTCCAGCGGGCGCTCGGCCAGTATTTCGTCCGCGACTTCCACGCCGCCAGCCTGGAGATGGTGTTCGGCGTGCTGTTCGTGATGTTCGGGGTGGGCTACGCGGTCCACTACATGTCGGTCCCCCACCTCCGGGCGGCCTCGGCGGGCGTGGTGATGGCCGCCGCTCTGCCGGTGATACTGGGCGCGCAGCTGTTGATGCAGGCCTTGAATTTCGACGTGCTCAACGTGCCGACCCGGCCGATCCACCCGTATCTGCGGACCATCGCGCGGATGGAAGCGCAGGAGGCCGGCAAGTGATCCTCAAGGACGCGCTGCTCTGCGCCGGGTTCTCGCTCGCACTGCCGGTGGGCCAGACGCTGTTCAAGTTCGCCGCGGTGAACAATGCGAAGCTGCAGGGGCCGCTGCT
>JANXXA010000324.1 GCA_025350885.1 Phenylobacterium sp. | reverse complement strand
GTGGTCGACGAGGCCGAACTGCTGGCCCAGGAGCGGGCCAGGCGGCTGTTCGGCTGCGAGTACGTCAACGTCCAGCCGCACTCCGGCAGCCAGGCGAACCAGGCGGTGTTCATGGCCACCATGAGCCCGGGCGACACCTTCATGGGCATGAATCTGGCGGCCGGAGGCCATCTGACCCACGGCATGGCGATCAACCAGTCGGGCAAGTGGTTCCGGCCGGTGGCCTACGGCGTGCGCCAGCAGGACCACCTGATCGACTACGACCAGGCCTGGGAGGTCGCTCGCGCGGAAAAGCCCAAGGTGATCATCGCCGGCGGATCGGCTTATTCGCGAGCCATCGACTTCGAGCAGTTCCGCGCCATCGCCGACGAGGTCGAGGCCTTGCTGATGGTGGACATCGCCCACTATGCGGGACTGGTGGCGGGCGGCGTCTATCCCAATCCGTTCCCGCACGCCCACATCGTCACCACCACGACCCACAAGACCCTGCGGGGTCCGCGCGGCGGGATGATCATGACCAACTCCAAGAAGTGGGCGAAGAAGATCGACTCTGCGGTTTTCCCGGGGTTGCAGGGCGGCCCCTTGATGCATGTCATCGCCGCCAAGGCGGTGGCTTTCGGCGAGGCGCTGCGGCCGGAGTTCAAGGTCTATGCGCGCAATGTCGTCGACAATGCCCGCGCGCTCGCCGACAGCCTGCAGAGCGTCGGCTTCAAGATCGTTTCCAACGGTACTGACAGCCACCTGATGCTGGTCGACCTGACGCCCAAGTCGGTCAGCGGGGCTGACGCCGAGATCGCCCTGGAGCGCGCCGGGATCACCACCAACAAGAACGGCATCCCCTTCGATCCGCTGCCGCCGATGCAGACCTCTGGCCTGCGCGTGGGATCACCGGCCGGTACGACGCGTGGGTTTGGCCTGGCGGAATTCCGGCAGATCGGCGCCTGGATCGGTCAGGTGCTGGATGGCCTGAGCGCCGGCGGCGACAATTCCGCGATCGAGTCCAGGGTGCGCGGCGAAGTCCTGGCCTTGACGCGGCGCTTCCCAATCTACAACGGATAGCGGTCTTCAGGCCGAGGGGGACACTAGATCATGCGCTGTCCGTTCTGTGGCCATGCCGAAAGCCAAGTTAAGGACTCGCGTCCGTCCGAGGACAGCGCCGCCATCCGCCGTCGACGGCTCTGTCCGGAGTGCGGCGGCCGCTTCACCACCTTCGAGCGCGTTCAGCTGCGCGAGCTGACCATCCTGAAACGCTCGGGACGGCGCACGCCCTTCGACCGCGACAAGCTTGTCCGCTCGATCTCCATCGCCACCCGCAAGCGCCCGGTCGATCCCGAGCGGGTCGAGCGGATGATTTCCGCGATCGTGCGCCAGCTGGAGAGCATGGGCGAGACCGAGCTGCCGTCTTCGGCCGTCGGCGAACTGGTGATGCAGCAGTTGAAGGCGCTGGATGACGTCTCCTACGTCCGTTACGCCTCGGTCTACCGCGACTTCCGCGAAACCCAGGACTTCGCGAAATTCCTGGGCGAAGAGGGGTTGGCCGAGGTCGTCGAAGAATAGCTCTCCAACTGTCATCCCGTTTTCGCGGGCCGCGAAGACCGGGATCCATACGCGTCAGAGGGTCGTGATTTGCCGCAGAGCGTCGTGTCGATGGGTCCCGGACAAGCCGCTGGCGTGGCTTTCCGGGATGACACGGGGGGGTGCCTGTGCCCGTCACCCTGAAGCTCGCCACGTCGCTGGACGGCCGCATCGCCACAGCGGCGGGCGAAAGCCGCTGGATCACCGGAGAGGCCGCGCGTCAGGCCGTTCATGGCTTGCGGGCAGAGCATGACGCCGTGCTGGTGGGCATCGCCACCGCGCTCGCCGACGACCCGGAGCTGACTGTACGCTCGCCGGGCTACAGCGGGCCGCAGCCCGCCCGGGTGATCCTGGACAGCCGCCAACGCCTGTCGCCTTCCAGCAAGCTCGCCAGGACCGCGCTCCAAGTTCCAACCTACGTCGTCGCCACTACCGAGCCTGATCCGGCGCTGGTCGAGGCCGGCGTGCGGGTGCTGCGCGTGGCTGCGGACGCCGGCGAGCGCCCGGATCTGAAGACTGTTGTCGAGGCCCTGTCCGGCGAAGGCTTGTCGCGGCTGTTCGTCGAGGGCGGCGGCGCGGTGGCGGCGAGTTTCGTCCGCTGCGGGCTGGTCGATGCGCTGGAGTGGTTCCGGGCCCCGATGCTGATCGGCGCCGAGGGACGGCCCGGGGTCGGCGTCCTTGCGGTTGCGGCCTTGGCCGAGGCGCCCCACTTCAGGCGCATCGAGGTCCGGGAGGTCGGCGCCGACATCTGGGAACGCTACGTGAGGGTTTGAATGTTCACCGGGATTGTCACCGACGTCGGGCGCGTCCGCGCCGTGCGGGAGACCAATCGGGATTGCCGCTTCGAGATCGCGACAGGCTTCGACCTGGCCACCCTCGACATCGGCGCCTCCGTCAGCCACGCCGGCTGCTGTCTCACCGTGGTGGAGAAGGGCGAGGGATGGTTCGCCGTGGAAGTCTCCGGCGAGACCCTGGCGCTGACCACTCTGGCGGACTGGAAACCGGGCCGGCCGGTCAATCTGGAACGGGCGGCCAGGGTGGGCGATGAACTGGGCGGCCATATCGTTTCCGGCCACGTGGACGGGATCGGGATCGTGCAGTCTGTCGGCATCGAGGGCGGATCGCACCGGGTCGCGATCAAGGTCCCGCGACCGCTGCATCGCTTCATCGCGCCGAAGGGTTCGATCACCGTCGAGGGCGTGTCGCTCACGGTCAACGCGGTCGAGGATGACGTCTTCGGCGTCAATCTGATCCCGCACACCTGGGACGTGACCACGCTGGGCGAGCTGAAGGCCGGCTCCCGCGTGAACCTGGAAATCGACATGCTGGCGCGCTACCTCGCCCGCTGGCGCGAAACGGCCTAAGGCTTCCCGCGACCACGCCGAGGGACCGCGATGAGCCAAGACCAGATCCGCATCCTGATCGTTGAAGCCCGGTTCTATTCCGACCTGGCCGACGAACTGCTGAAAGGCGCGATCGACGCGCTGGAGGCCTATGGCGCGGCTCATGAGCTGGTGACGGTGCCCGGGGCGCTGGAAATCCCCGGGGCCATCGCCCTGGCGGAGGAGGGCGGTCACCGCCCGGCGGGCGCGGAGCCCTACGACGGCTATGTGGCGCTGGGGACGGTGATCCGCGGCGAAACCTATCATTTCGAGATCGTCGCCAACGAGTCGGCGCGTGGACTGATGGAGCTGACCATCGGCAAGCGGCTGTGCATCGGCAATGGCATCCTGACCGTCGAGGACGAGGCGCAGGCCTGGGCGCGGGCGAAACTCAGCGAGGGCGACAAGGGTGGCGGCGCGGCGCGGGCGGCCCTGACCATGGTCGCCCTGCGCCAGCAGTTGCTTGGCGGCAGACGATGACAACCGGCGCCAGGACCGGGATCTCCAGACAGGCGCGCTCGGTGGCGCGGCTGGCCGCTGTTCAGGCGCTGTACCAGATGGAGGTCTCAAGCGTTGGCGCCGAGGCGGTTATCCGCGAGTTCGCCGAGCACCGCTTCGACCGCGACGCTGAGGGGGGCGAGACGCCGCTGGCGACCGCTGACGAGGGATTCTTCGCCGATCTGGTGCGCGGGGTGGTGCAACACCAGAAAGCCGTTGACGCGGCGGTTGCGCGGAAACTCGCGGCCGGATGGCGGCTGGACCGGCTGGATGCGACCGCGCGGGCGATCCTGCGCGCCGGGGCCTATGAACTGCTCCACCGCCCGGACGTGCCCACCGAGGTGGTGATCGACGAGTATGTCGAGCTGGCGAAGTCCTTTTTCGAGGGTCCGGAGCCGGGGTTCGTTAACGGGGCGCTCGACGCGGTCGCCCAAGATGCCCGACGCTAGGCGCCCGGCGGGCGACGAATTCTCCGAGATCGAACGGCTGTTCCGGCCGCTGACCGGCGGGGTGGCCGGCGCCTTTGATCTGCTGGATGACGCCGCTGTTGTCCCCCAGCGGCCGGGCTTCGACCTGGTGATCACCAAGGACGCCATCGTTGAGGGCGTGCATTTCCCCGCCGGCGAGCGGCCTGACCTGATCGCCCGCAAGCTCTTGCGGGTGAACCTCTCGGACCTGGCGGCCAAGGGGGCCGAGCCGTTCGGCTGTTTCCTGGC
>JANXXA010000298.1 GCA_025350885.1 Phenylobacterium sp. | reverse complement strand
CGACGCCACGGTGGCGCACCGCCAAGCCGAGCGCAAAGACCCGGCTAGACATGCAAGTAAATACCTGCCTAATAGCTCAATGGTCGATGACATGGACCTCGTCTTCAAGGCGCTGGCGGACGCCAGCCGCCGGCGCCTGCTTGACCGGCTTCACGCCAACCAGGGCCAGACCCTCGGCGCGCTCGCCTGCGGCCTCGAGATGACCCGCCAGGCGGTCAGTCAGCACCTGTCGCTACTTGAGGCCGCGAACCTGATCGCCACGGTCCGGCGCGGGCGCGAGAAGCTGCACTATCTCAACCCCGTGCCCATTCACCAGGCGCACGCTCGCTGGATCGCCAAGTTTGAGCGCCCGCGCCTGGATGGCCTCTTCGACCTCAAGCAACGCCTGGAAACCCCAAGCCCCAAGGGAAACCGCGATGGAAAAGCCTAGCTACGTGTATGTGATCTATATCCTGACGACGCCGGAGAAGGTCTGGGAGGCGCTGACCGACGCGGCGATCAGCGCCAGCTACTGGGAGCGTGAAAACGTCTCCGACTGGACAGTTGGCGCGTCCTGGGAGCATCGACGGCCCGGTCGGTCCGCCGACGTCGTCGGTAAGGTGCTGGAGAGCGAAGCGCCGCGTCGGCTGGTCACCAGCTGGGCCAGTCCGGCCGACCCCGGCAACCCCGACAAGACCTCCCGCTGCGCCTACGATATCGAGGATCTGGGGGGCAAGGTGCGCCTGACTGTCACCCACACCGACCTCGACGCCCAGGGATTGAAGGACGTCTCCGGCGGCTGGCCCGCGGTGCTGTCGAACCTCAAGACCCTGCTCGAAACCGGCCGCACGCTCCCCGACCCGTTCAGCAGCGTCTCTAACCACCCGCAGGGCTGAAGGAAGATCGACCACGGAAAACACGGAAAGAGCACGCAAGAGCGGAGCAGGCGATGCGAGCGGCCCCGGACGGCAGGTGCTGAAGGATCGCGCCTCGCGCGATCGATAGAGTCAGGCCCCGCCAGACCGACGATTTTTCCGTGCCCTTTCCGTGTTTTTCGTGGCCAAACCTTTCGCCGCCGCTAAGGCGCGGCGCTCACCAGGATCTCGCGCTTGCCGGCGTGGTTGGCGGAGCCGACGACGCCCTCCCGCTCCATGCGCTCGATCAATGAGGCGGCGCGGTTGTAGCCGATCTGCAGGCGTCGCTGGATGTAGCTGGTGGACGCCTTGCCGTCGCGGGTGACCACCGCGACCGCGCGATCGTAGAGGTCGTTGGACTCCTCGCCCCCGCCGAACCCCAGGTCCCCGCCCTCGCCGCCGTCTTCGTCCGGCGCTGCCGTGACTTCCTCCAGGTACTGCGGCTGGCCCTGTTCGCGCAGGAACCTGGCCACCGCCTCGACCTCGCCGTCGGAGACGAACGGCCCGTGCAGGCGGGTGATTCGTCCCCCGCCGGCCATGTAGAGCTGGTCGCCCTGGCCCAGCAGCTGCTCGGCGCCCTGTTCGCCCAGGATCGTGCGGCTGTCGATCTTCGAGGTCACCTGGAAGCTGATCCGGGTCGGGAAGTTGGCCTTGATGGTGCCGGTGATGACGTCCACCGACGGCCGCTGCGTGGCCATGATCAGGTGGATGCCGGCGGCCCGGGCCATCTGCGCCAGCCGCTGCACGGCGCCTTCGATCTCCTTGCCGGCGACCATCATCAGGTCGGCGACCTCGTCGATGATCACCACCAGCATCGGCATCGGCTCGGGGACGATCTTCTCGCTTTCGTAGATCGCCCGGCCGCCCTCATCGAACCCGGTCTGCACCGTCCGCTCGAAATGCTCGCCCTTGGCGGCGGCCTCGCGGGCGCGCTCATTGTAGGAGGCGACGGTGCGCACGCCGATCTTCGACATCCGGCGGTAGCTGTCTTCCATCTCGCGCACGGTCCACTTGAGCGCGACGATGGCCTTCTTCGGGTCGGTAACCACCGGCGCCAGCAGGTGCGGGATGCCGTCATAGACGCTGAGCTCCAGCATCTTCGGGTCGATCATGATCATCCGGCATTCGTCTGGCGGCAGGCGATAGAGGATCGAAAGGATCATGGCGTTGACCCCGACGGACTTGCCCGACCCGGTGGTGCCGGCGATCAACAGGTGCGGCATCCGCGCCAGGTCGGCGATGTAGGGCTCGCCGCCGATGGTCTCGCCCAGCGCCATGGGGAGGGTCTGGCCGCCGCGTTCGTATTCGGGGCTGGCCAGGAGGTCGCGCAGATAGACCGTCTCGCGTTTCTGATTGGGCAGCTCGATGCCGATGGCGTTGCGGCCGGGAACCACGGAAACCCGGCAGGCCGCGACGCTCATGGACCGCGCGATGTCGTCGGAAAGCGCCACAACGCGGGCCGACTTCACGCCGGCGGCGGGGACCAGCTCATAGAGCGTGACCACGGGGCCTGGACGGATCTGGTCGATCGCCCCCTTGACGCCGAACTCGGCCAGCACGCTTTCCAGCAGCTGGGCGTTCTGGCGCAGGGCGCCTTCGTCGAACTGAGCTGAGCGCGGCTTGGGCTTGGCCAGCATGGAAAGCTCCGGCAAGGCAAAGCCGCCGGGGCGAACGAACTCGAAGGTTGATTGGGCCTCGCGCTGCTCGCGCGGGGACTCCTTGGCGCCCACCTTCGGCGGCTTCACCTTGGGGCCGGCGCCGGCTTCGTCGGCTGTCGGCGCGGGATCGAACGCGGCGTCGGGAATGCCGCCATCCAGGCGGTTGCGCCCGGCGACCCGGGCGGCGCGCCCGGGCTTCACAGCGGCCTTCGGCCGGGGTTGCAGGGCGTCGGCCAACGCATCCCCCAGGCCCCGCAATTCGGTGCGACGCAGGCCGATGGCGTAGCCCGCGGCCACCAGGCCGAAACCCGCCAGGATCACCGCGGTGATCGGTCGGGCGATCGGCAGATGCGCATAGGACAGAAGGTTCGCCAAGCCGGTCAGCAGTGCATCGCCCCAGAAGCCGCCAAGCCCTCGGGCCAGCGGCCAGGCGCTCGGCGGCGCCGGCCAGGCCAGCGCCCCGGCCAGCGCCAGCACCCCGGCCGCCCCCACCAGGGCCCGCAGCCGCAGGTGGCCACGGCTGGTTGCGGGTTCCGCAGCGGCGACTCGACACAGCCCCAGGATCACCGCGCTCAACGCCAGCAGCCCTGAGGCGAGCCCCAAGGATTGCACACCCAGGTCGGCCAGGGTCGCGCCGGCTGCGCCCAGAGCGTTGGTGGCGGCGGCGGGCCCGGCCGCGTTCAGGCTCGGGTCGGCGGCGTTGTAGGTGGCCAGGGCCACGGCCAGGCCCGCGCCGGCCGCCGCGGTGACGCCGCCGCGCAGCCGCGCCGCGCCGGGATGGGTCCAGGTCAGGCGCGCGATATGCCACGCCAGCGCCATGCCGGTCTTCCGCGCCGCCCGCGCCATGCGCCCCAAACCTTCCCGCTCAAATCAGCGGCCATGTTTCGCGCCAAGATCCTTAACGGCCGTTTACCATAGCGCCACGTCGATCACGATTTGCGACCGGCCGGCCCCGGCACTAGGGTCCGGCTCATGCAGTGGTCCATGCCCCCCCTCGTTCTGCGGATCGTCGCCGGCCTGATCGGACTGGTGGCGCTGAGCGCCTTCGCCCTGGGCATCGTCAACGCCCCCCAGCGCGGCCGCCTGCCCGGCGAAAGGCCCGCCGCCAATGGCTCGGCCGCTACCCCCATCCAGGCCACCGAGGCCACCCCGCTCGGCGAGGACCGCATCGAGGGCAAGCCCCCGCCGGTCCCGCTCACTGAAGAAGAACAGGCCCGGCTCGACGCGGCCAAACAGGCCAAGGCCGACGCTGAGGTCGCCAAGGCTGCTCTCGCCGGGACCGCGCCCGCCCTGGCGTCTCCCGCCGCCGCACCGTCCGCCGCGCCAGCGCCGCCCCCCGCCGCGCCGCCCGCCGAACCCCCCCCACCGGAAGAAGCCCCGCACTGACGTCATCCTCCCCCGCACGCTGCCGCTACGGGTGAGGATGAGAACCTACCCCACCCCGTTCGCCTTGAAGTGCGCCAGCATCTTTGCCCACCCGTCGGCGGCGGCCTTGGGGTCGTAACTGGGCCGGTAGTCGGCGAGGAAGCCGTGCTGGGCGTCGGGATAGACGACGATCTCGCTCCTGGTCTTGCCGGCCGCCGTCAGGGCCGCGCGCATCGCCTCGATATCCGCCTGCGGGATGCCCTTGTCCTGCCCGCCATAGAGCCCCAGGACCGGGGCGTGCAGGTCCTTGGCGAGCTCGATCGGCGCGGTGCGCGGATAGGCGCCGGCCTTCAGCGGGCCATACCAGGCGACGCCAGCCTTGAACTGAGCGAACCGTTCGCAGCAGAGCCAGGTCGCCCCGCCGCCCCAGCAGAACCCGGTGACCCCCAGCCGCTGCATGTCGGCATAGGGCTGGGCTGACAGGTATTTCAACGCCGCGGCGGTGTCGGCGGTCACCTGGGCTTCCGGCGTGGCCTGGACGATCTTCAGGATCGCCGGAAAGTCGACGAGTTTCGACGGATCGCCGGCGCGGACAAAGAAGTCGGGGGCCAGCGCCACATAGCCGGCCTTGGCGAGGCGCCGGCAGATGTCCCTGACCCACTCATGGACACCGAAGATCTCCGAATTGACGAACACCACGGGATGCCGGCCGCCCCTGGAGGTGGAGCGTGCGGCGGGCCGGGCCAGATAGCCCGGAATCCTGCGGTCGCCGGCGTCGATTTCGACCGTGGCGCAGATCAGCCCGGTCTCGTCGGTATGGATCGGCTCGGCGTTGGCGTCGAAGGCGGCCACCGCATAGCCACCGGCTAGCGCCAGCGCGATCCCGCGCCGGGTGAGGTCGAGATCGCCGGCCCAGTTGCCGTCCGCGCGGGTGAGAGTGACCATGGATCGTCGCAGCCCTTCTTTGGTTCTGAAGCGCCCCGATCCTGCTCCCGGGCCCCGCTCGGAGTCAAAGCGCGCGCCATCGGTGGCGGCCTTGCGCGCCGGCCACGGCGGGCTCATCTCAGGCCATGACTTCAGGGGAACGCGCGCCGGGCTGGTCTTCGATCGTCGCGCGCCGGCCACGGCTGACGCTCGCCCTGGCCGCTGTCGCGGGACTGGCCGCCTCGTTCGGATTCCAGCAGCTTCCCCGGGCCGGCGTGAAACTACGGCTTACGCCTGTGGTCGCCGCGGTGCTGAGCGATCCGGGCTCGCCCCGCGTCGGGCCGGCCGCCGCCCGCGTGACCATCGTGGTGTTCACCGACTACCAGTGCCCGATCTGCAAGGCGACAGATCCCGCCCTGGAACGGTTGCTGGCTACCGACCGGGACGTGCGGGTGATCTTCAAGGACTGGCCGGTCTTCGGCCCGGTGTCGCGGGCTGCAGCGCGGGCTGCGCTCGCGGCGGACCAGCAGGGCCGGTATCTGGCCGTCCATCGCGGCCTGATGAGCGCGCGCGGCAAGCTCGACGCGCAACAGATCCGCGCTATCGCCATCGCCGCCGGCGTCGACTGGCCCAGGCTGCTGGCCGACGAGGCGCAGAGTTCGGCGCGCCTGGATGCACAGCTTGCCCGGCACGCGATGCAGGCCTGGTCGCTGGGCGCCGAAGGGACGCCGGCCTACCTCGTCGGTCCCTACCTCTTGATGGGCGGCCTGAACGAGCGGCGTCTCGCCCACGCCGTTCGCGAGGCCCGTCGCGCCGGGCCTCCGGCGCCTTGAAGAACGCCCAGGGCGCTTTCGCCCTTGCGGCCCCCCCGATTTTCCCCATATCGGCAGGCGACGCCGGGTTCGGTGCGAGGAAATCTCTTCGCCGGTCCCGGCTGGACCTATCGAACCGGGGACGTTGCCATCGCTGAGGCGCTTCATATGAAGGCTTCCCCGTAACGTCCGCCAACAAGGAGCGAGCTGGACTTTCCATGAGCAAGATTATCGGTAT
>JANXXA010000292.1 GCA_025350885.1 Phenylobacterium sp. | reverse complement strand
ACCACATCCGACGACCCGTTCCCCGAGCTCTGCCTTGGGGATCGGCCCGGCGGTTGTCTGACGCAGCGACGCATGGTTTAGATCAGCTCCGCGGGCGGGGCGCGGACAAAAACGCCGGGTGAGCCGTATTTCCTTCCGATGCGCCTGATCGACCGCTACCTGCTGCGCCAGCTCGTCGGCCCCGTGGTGCTCGCCACCAGGGCGCTGACGGCGGTCGCGCTACTGAGCCAGAGCCTCTCCGGCCTCGACCTGATCGTCAACCAGCGGCAGAGCGCCCTGGTGTTCCTGAAGATCACGCTCCTTTACATGCCCCAGCTGATCAACATGATCCTGCCGATCGCCATTTTCGTGGCGGCGCTGGTGGCGTTGAACCGGCTGCATACCGAGCAGGAGATCGTTGTCTGCTTCGCTGGCGGCATGAGCCGCTGGCGGGTAATATCGCCGGCGATCCGGCTGTCGGCGACCGTCGCCCTTGTCGCCCTGATGATGAACCTGTGGGTGCAGCCCGCCGCGTTCCGCGAACTGCGCCGTGAACTCTTCCAGGTGCGCACCGACCTGGCCTCGACCCTGGTGCGCGAGGGCGAGTTCACCGAGCCGGTCCCGGGCCTCACCGTCTATGCTCAGACCGTCGACGGCAAGGGCGACATGCACAACCTCTTTATCCACCAGACGAAGCCCGACGGATCGGCGACGACCTATATGGCCAACACTGGCCGCATGGCGCAACGGCACGGCGCATCGGTGCTGATCCTGCGCGACGGATCGACCCAGGAATTTTCGTCCAACGGCGTGCTGAACTACCTGACCTTCAACGAATACCCCTTTGAACTGGGTGCGCTGAACACCACCGGGGAGATGGTCCACTACAAGCCTTCGGACCGCTACCTGCACGAACTCATGTTCCCGGACCTCGCGCAGGACTGGGAGCGGCGAAACCGGCTGAGCCTGTTGGCCGAGGGGCATGCGAGGCTTTCCTCGCCCCTCTACAACATCGCCTTCATGGCCATGGCGCTGTCGGCGATCATTGGCGGTGGGTTTTCCCGGCTGGGCTATGGACGGCGGATCGCCAGCATCGGGGCCGCTGCGGCGCTGGTGCGGATCATAGGCTTTGTGATCCAGGCCGCCTGCGAACAGAGCGCCTGGTTGAACCTACTGCAGTACGTCATACCGCTCGCCGCCGCCGGTTTCGCCCTGCGCAGCGTGTTCCGTCAGCGGGTCAGCCGCTTCATCGACATTCGGCGCAGCACACGAACCGCCCCCGTGCCCGCATGAGCTTCCAGTTGAGCCCCTTTTCATGACCGGCGCCGCGCGCATGGGACGATATGTTCTCGTCCGCACTCTCGCGGGGGTGGGCGCCGCCCTGGCGGTCATCGGCTCGGTGATCCTGCTGATCCAGTTCGTTGATCTCTCACGCTCCATCGGCGTTCGCGCCGACGTGGGCGCCGCCGATATCCTGGGCCTGACCCTGTTGAAGTCGCCTTCGGTGATTCAGGTGTTGCTGCCGTTCGTCTTCCTGTTCGGCGGCATCGGCGCATTCGTCGGCCTGAACCGGCGCAGCGAACTGGTGGCCATGCGCGCCGCGGGGGTTTCCGCCTGGCGCTTTATCACCCCGACCGCCGTTGCCGCGTTCCTGGCCGGCGTGCTGGCGGTGACCGCGCTGAACCCGATTTCCGCCGCGCTCAGCGCCCGCTTCGAAGCCGACCGGGCGAAGATCATGTCCAACTACCTCGGCGATGTGCCCAAGGATATCTGGCTGCGGCAGGGCGATGAGCGCACGCAGATGGTGATCCACGCCCGTTCCCGCGATACCGTAGCCGGCGCGGTGCGGCTGCGGGGGGTGTCGCTGTTCGTCTATCAGAAGAACAAGGTCGGTCAGCCCGAGTTCAAACGTCGACTGGAGGCGGCTGAAGCGACGCTGCGGCCGGGGTTCTGGCAGCTTAGGGACGTGCGCGAGGCCACGGCCGGGGAAAGCTCGGTACGGTCCGACAGCCTGTCGATCCGCTCGACCCTCGACTCCGAAGCCGCCGTCGAGCGATTTGCCTCGCCGGAAGCGATTGCCTTCTGGAAACTGCCCGCCGCCATCCGCCAGACCGAGCAGGCGGGGTTCTCGGCCTCCGGTTATCGCCTGCGTTTCCAACAGCTGTTGGCCACTCCCCTGCTGTTTGCCGCCATGGCGGTGCTGGCCGCGGCCTTCTCGCTGCGCCTGGCGCGGCTGGGGGGACTTGCAGGCCTTGCCGGGGCGGGCGTGGCGCTCGGCTTCCTGGTGTTCTTCTTCAACCAGTTCTCCGGCGCGCTGGGGCGGGCCGACATCATCCCGCTCTACGCCGCGGCCTGGGCGCCGGCGGCTTTGGCGCTGCTGTCGGGCCTGACCCTGCTCTGTTACACCGAAGACGGTTGAATCGTTCGCCGGCCCGGTTATGCAGGCGGCGAGGTGCGTCGCGAGAGGATCGGAAGCCGAAGATGAGTTCGCCTCGGCGCACACCGCCCTCCCCGGCCGCGTATCAAACGGCCCGGTGCGCCCTGCTGACGGGCGTTGCGTGGGCGGCTTTCTGGCCTGCTTTGGCCGCCGCTCAGCCGGTCGGGTCGGGCGGAAATCCGTTGGGGCGCGATCAGCGCGGCCAGATCCTCAACCAGGGTCTCCTGCAGCCCGAACGCGCCCGACCCGCGCGGCCAGCCAACACCGACGGCCTGGCGCCTGGCGAGCTTTACATGGAAGCTGACCAGCTCGTCCGCGACGACAAGGCCGGCGTCACCACCGCCGAGGGGGACGTGGAGATCCGCTACCAGGGCCGCACGCTGCGCGCCGACCGCCTGGTCTACGAGCGGGCCGCTGCAGCGGCAGGCGCTCCGCCGGCGGGGAGCCAGGCGCCCGCACAGGGCGTCATCCGCGCTTACGGCCACGTCCAGGTGATCCACGACGATGGCACGGTCGAATACGCCGACCAGCTGACCCTGGACGACAAGATGCAGGCCGGCGTCGCCCTGGGATTCTCCGCGCGTCTGGCTCAGGACGTCAAGCTGGCCGGCGCCAGCGCGGTGCGCCGGTCCGACGAGATCCAGGAGCTCAACAAGGCGATCTACACGCCCTGCCCGATCTGCATCGGCGACGCCCCAAAGACCCCGACCTGGTCGATCAGCGCCGACCGCGTGGTGCAGGATAAGGCGCGGCACATCATCTATTACCGCCATGCCCGCATTCATGTGCTGGGCGTCCCGGTCCTCTACCTCCCGGTGTTCTGGCACGTTGATCCGTCGACCAAGCGCGGCTCGGGCCTGCTCGCCCCGCGGATCGGCGTCTCGCGCCGCCGGGGGATCTCCTACGAACAGCCTTATCTGCTGGTGCTCAGTCCATCGGCCGACCTGACCATCAGCCCGCAGATCAACCAGAAGGCCAATCCGTTGCTGAACGGTCAGTACCGGCAGCGTTTCAACTCCGGCGCCATCGACCTGCGTTTTGGCTACACCCACGAAGCCGACCTCGACGGCTCCGGCAACCGTTTTGGCGACAACACCAGCCGCAGCTACATCCTGGGCCAGGGCGCGTTCCAGCCGGCCGACCACTGGCTGCTGGGCTTCACCGCCGAGCGCACGTCCGACGCCCTGATCTTCGACAAGTACGACATCGGCCGGGTCTATCAGGCGCGCGGACCCTATGTGGCCGACGACCGAAGGCTGATCAGCCAAGTCTATGCGATCCGCCAGGACGAACAATCCTACGTTTCGTCGGCGGCCTTCAGCATCCAGGGCCTGCGTCCCGGGGACAACAACCGCACCTTCCCCACCGTCGGTCCGCTGGTCGATGCGCGCTACGATATTCCCGCCGAGATCCTGGGCGGGCGGCTGCGCCTGACCGGAAGCGCGGTCGCGCTCACCCGCGACCAGTCGCCCACCAGTCCGTTGCTGCGCCTGCCTGGCCTCGACAGCCGCCGGGTGTCCGGCGACCTCAACTGGCGCAGCGTGTTCACCGCGACCGGCGGCCTGCGGGTCGAACCCTTCGTCGATGCGCGCGTGGACGGCTACAGCCTGGGGGACGTACTGACCGGCGTCGGGGCCGGGGCGACGTCGAAGACGTTTTCCCGCGCCGTCGCCGTGGCCGGCGCCGACATTTCCTATCCGCTGTTCCGCCGCTGGCATGACGCCACTGTGGTGCTCGAACCCCTGGCTCAGGTCGCACTCTCACCCAAGGCCGCACAGGTCACCATCGGTCGCGACGCCGCCGGCAAGCCGGTCTATCTGAACGAGGACAGCATCGCCCTGGAGTTCGACGAAACCACCCTTTTCCGGGCCAACAAGTTTCCGGGCTTCGACCTCTATGAGGACGGCTTGCGCCTGAATGTCGCGGGGCGCGCCTCGGTGATGTGGGACGACGGCCGACGCGCCAGCCTGCTGGTCGGCCGCAGCTTCCGCGACCGCGCCAACACTGTGTTCTCGCCGCGCTCCGGCCTCAGCGCGCGGTCGTCGGACTGGATCATCGCCGGCGACGCCCAGCCAGTGAAGGGGTTCTCGCTCTTCGCCCGCGCGCGCCTGGATGCCGATACGCTCGAGGTTCATCGCCTGGAGGCCGGCGCCAACGTCTCGTCCAAGTGGGGATCCGGCTACGTCCGCTACCTGGACGACGACCAGGGGATCAATGGGGTGAAGGTGCGCAACGCCGATGTCGGCGGCGACCTCAACCTGACCCGCCACTGGGGGGTCAGCGCCTATGGCAACCGCGACCTCATCCAGAACGCCTGGGTGATCCGCGACGTCGGCGTCTTCTACAAGGACGAGTGCATCCGGGTGGACGTGTTCTACAGGCACGAGGACATCATCGTCGGTCGCCTCGGCGCCAGCGACCAACTGAGCCTGCGCCTAACGCTCGCCACATTGGGCGGACCAATTTATGGCAGATAGGCATGGCGGCCGTTCGGGGCCGTTCGAAGGACTGATCTCATCCATGATGCGCGCGCGTAACGTCACGGGCCGAGGGGCGCGAGGCGC
>JANXXA010000283.1 GCA_025350885.1 Phenylobacterium sp. | reverse complement strand
CGAGCCGTCGGCGTTGAGGATCACCTCGACGCGGCTCGCCCAGCCGGCCAGCGTCTCGTCGATGGCGTTGTCGACCACCTCATAGACCATGTGGTGCAGGCCCGAGCCGTCGTCGGTGTCGCCGATATACATGCCCGGCCGCTTGCGCACCGCATCCAGGCCCTTGAGAACCTTGATGCTTTCGGCGCCATAATCGTCCTGACCATTGTTCTCTGGCGTCGGACCGTCCCCGGAAACCTGGGGGGCGTTGGCGGTTTCGGGGGTGTCGTTGTCTTCGCTCATTTGGTGTCCAGCTGGTTCAGGCTCCCAATTCAGTCAGACCCGAGGCGTCCACGCGAACGCCCTGGGCCCGTCCTTTCAGGTCTTCGAAGAGGTGCTCGTCGGTTCCAGTCAGGAAGGCCTGGAGCCCGAGCGCCTCGATTTCGTCGAACAGCGCGGCTCTCCGGACGCGGTCCAGATGCGCTGCGACTTCGTCCAGCAACAATATAGGGCTTGGCGCTGATTCTGCACGTGAAAGCCGCGCCGACTGGGCCAGGACCAGGTTGAGGATCAGGGCTTTCTGCTCGCCGGTGGAGCATTCCGCCGCCGGGCGGTCCTTTTCGGCGTGGATCACCGCCAGGTCGCCCCGGTGCGGGCCGGTCAGCGCCCGCCCGGCGGCGGCGTCGCGCGGCCGGGCGGCGGCCAGCGCTGCGGCCAGCCGCGCCTCGATGTCGGCGATCTCCGCGCCAGCGGCGGATAGCGTCTCCCAGTCGCCGGTCAGCGACAGGCGCGCCCGCGGGAAGGGACGCATCTCCCGCTCATCGATCTCGACTTGCAGGGCGGCGAGCGTCAGAGCGCGGGCCTCGGCGATCAGGGCGCCGGCCTCGGCCAGCCGGGCCTCCAGCGCGTCCAGCCAGGCCGCGTCGGGGGCGCAGCCAGCCTCGCGGGCGTCGATCAGCAGGCGCATGCGCTCGCGGCTGGACTTCTCATAGGCCTGGGCGTGGGCGGCGTGGCGCGGGATGGCGGCGAACACCAGCCGGTCGAAAAATCGCCGTCGGTCGGCCGCGCCCTCGAGGAACAGCCGGTCCTGCGCCGGGGTCAGCCAGACCTGGCGCAGATGCTCGGCCAGCCGGCCGGGCGGCACGGTCTCGCCGTCGATCCGCACCGTGCGCCGCGCCGCCCCCGGAGTCTCGACCCCCGTGCCGAGCCGGGTCGCCTCGCCGCCCGTGACCACGAGGGCCGACGCCGCCCAGGCGCGGCCCTGCGCCTCACCCGGCATCCGCCGCCCGACCTCGGCCAGGCTCGATCCGCGCAGGCCCCGGCCTGGCGCGAACAGGCTGACGGCCTCGAGCAGGTTGGTCTTGCCCGCTCCGTTCGGCCCCACCAGATAGACCGGCCGCCCATCCAGCAGGAGGTCGGCCCGCGCATAGGAGCGGAAGTCGGTCAGGGTAAGATGGGAGAGAGCCGTGGCGGTCACGGCGGGGTTCTACAGGGTTCCTTCCCCCGATACGGGGGAAATGTCGGCAATGGCCCCGGACTTGCCGGAGCCGGCCGACAATGGGGGACGTAAATCCGTCGGTCCGCCGACTTCCCCCATCGACCTTCCGCGCAAGGGCGCGTCAGGCCACTTCCCCCGCATCGGGGGAAGACAGCGGCGCGCGTTCTGTTCCGAATTCCGCCAGCGCTTGCCACAGCCGCAGGGCAATCTACGTCTAGTCAGCAAGACAGAGGGACCCAAACCATGGACCAGAAGACCAAGGCCGAGACGTTCGCCGGCCTGCACACCGGCGGCAAAATCCTGATCCTGCCCAACGCCTGGGACGCGGCCAGCGCCGCGGTGATGGCCGACGCCGGGGCGCGCGCCGTGGCCACTTCATCGGCGGCGGTGGCCTGGGCGCACGGCTATCCGGACGGCGACGCCCTGCCGATCCCCAAGCTGCTGGCGACGATCGAAGCGGTGGCCCGGGTGGTCGCCGTCCCGGTCACCGCCGACATCGAGGGCGGCTACACCGACGATCTGGGCAGGCTGGGCGAGACCATCAGGGCGGTGATCGGCGCCGGCGCCGTGGGGATCAATCTGGAGGACGGCCGCCGCGACCCGGACCTGCACGCCCGCAAGGTCGCCGCCGCGCGGCAGGCCGCCGACGCCACCGGCGTGCCGCTGTTCATCAACGCGCGGACCGACGTCTATCTGAAGGGGTTGGCGCAGGGCGAAGCGGCCTTTGCCGAGGCGGTCCGCCGCGCCGAGCTCTATCGCGCCGCCGGGGCCGACGGGATCTTCGTGCCCGGCCCCTCCGACCCCCAGCTGATCGGCCGGCTGGTCGCTCATGTCGCCCTGCCGCTGAATATCATGCTGCTGCCGGCGCTCGGCGACGCCGCCAGCCTGCAGTCCCTGGGCGTGCGCAGGGTCAGCTCCGCCACCGCCCCCTTCCGCTGCGCCTACGCCACGGTGGCCAAGGCCGTGGCCGCCTTCCTCAGCGACGGCGACCCGGCCGCCTTCGCCGCCGGCGCCGAAGGCCTGGGCAACCTCAACACGCGGTTTGCGTAGCGGCGCAGATGACCTACGCGCGTCTCGCGCCTATCTTCCCCACATGACCGACACCCCCGACGAAACCCCACGCGCCATGACTCAGGACGGACCGCGCGTGCGGCTCTATCTGGTGGACGGCTCGGGGTTCATCTTCCGCGCCTTTCACGCCCTGCCGCCGTTGACGCGCAAGTCGGACGGCCTGCCGGTGGGCGCGGTGCAGGGCTTCTGCAACATGCTGTGGAAGCTACTGGTCGACATGAAGGCCCAGGCCGACGCCCCGACCCACCTGGCGGTGGTGTTCGACCACTCCGAGCAGACGTTTCGAAACAAGCTCTACGACCTCTACAAGGCCCATCGCCCGCCGGCGCCGGAGGACCTGGTGCCGCAGTTTCCGCTGGTGCGCGACGCCACGCGCGCGTTCGGCGTGCCCTGCCTGGAACTGCCCGGCTATGAGGCCGACGACCTGATCGCCGCCTATGCCTGCAAGGTGCGCGACGCCGGCGGCGAGGTGGTGATCGTCTCCTCCGACAAGGACCTGATGCAGCTGGTCGGACCCCGCGTCACTATGCTGGATACGATGAAGACCCCGAACCTGGTGATCGGCGCCGCGCAGGTGTTCGACAAGTTCGGCGTCACCCCGGACAAGGTGGTCGACGTCCAGGCGCTGTGTGGGGATTCCGTCGACAACGTCCCGGGCGCGCCGGGCATCGGCGTCAAGACCGCCTCGGCCCTGATCAACGAATACGGCGACCTCGACACGCTGCTGGCGCGGGCGAGCGAGATCAAGCAGGACAAGCGCCGCCAGACCCTGATCGACTTCGCCGACCAGATCCGCCTGTCGCGCCAGCTGGTGCAGCTCGACTGCGACACCCCCCTGCCGACGCCGGTGGAGGACCTTGGCGTCGAAGAGCCCGACCCCGCGACCCTGGCCGCCTTCCTGGAGCTGATGGAGTTCCGCACGCTGGCTCGGCGCGTCGCCGAGGCGCAGTCCGGGGGCGGGCCCGCCGCGCCGCCCGCCGCCGAAAGCCGGGCGCCCGCCCCGCCCAGCCATGGCGCCATCGACGTCAACGCCTACACTTGCGTCCGCGACCTGGCGACGCTCGACGACTGGATCGCGCGCGCGTTCGCCAAGGGCATCGTCGCCTTCGACACCGAGACCGACGCGCTCTCGGCCTCGGCCGCCAACCTCTGCGGCGTCTCGCTGGCCATCGCGCCGGGGGACGCCTGCTACATCCCGCTGGGCCACGAACAGGAGCATGAGGGCGGCCTGCGGCTCGACGCCCCGGTGGAGCTCGCGCAGATCCCGCTGGCCGAGGCCATCGCCCGGCTGAAGCCGCTGCTGGAATCCCCCGCCGTGCTCAAGGTCGCCCAGAACGGCAAATACGACCTGGCCGTGCTTCAGCGTTATGGAGTCAGCGTCGGCCCGATGGACGACACCATGCTGATCGCGTTTACGCTCGAAGGCGGGATGCACAAGAGCTACGGCATGGACGAGCTGTCCAAACGCCTGCTCGGTCATGAGCCGATCACCTTCAAGACGGTGGCCGGCGCGGGCAAGGCGCAGAAGAGTTTCAAGCATGTCGAGCTGGCGGCGGCCACCTGCTACGCCGCCGAGGACGCCGACGTCACCTTGCGGATCTATGAGCACCTGCGCCCCAGGCTCGCGCACGAGAAACTGATGACCGTCTATGAGACCCTGGAACGGCCGATGCCCAAGGTGCTGGTCGAGATGGAGCTGGCCGGCGTCAAGGTCGATCCCGACCGGCTGCGCCAGCTGTCCAACGACTTCGCCGTGCGCATGGGCGAGCTGGAGCTGGAGGCGCACCGCGTCGCCGGCCGGCCGTTCAACCTGGGCTCCCAGAAACAGATCGGCGACCTGCTGTTCGGCGTAATGGGCCTGGCGTCG
>JANXXA010000136.1 GCA_025350885.1 Phenylobacterium sp. | reverse complement strand
CAGGGCGGCGATCAGCCGGGCGGTGAGCCAGGCGCCGGCGGACGGGCTGGCGGCCGGGTGTTCCGAAAGATGGGTCGATGGCACGATCCAGGCGACCTGGGGCAGGCGGTCGGCGGCGACGTCGGCGGCGAACTGGGCCACCAGGTGCTCACCGTCCGAGGTCTTGGCGTTGCCGGCGTTGGCGCCCGGCGCCCAGGTGCGGGCGCGGTCGTGCAGCGGGTCGCCGGCCTTGAGGCCGCGGAAGCTGGCGAAGTAGGCCAGCCCGTTGTCGCCGAAATTGTCGTACTCCTGATAGACCCGCCAGGAGACGCCGGCCGCCTGCAGCCGCTCGGCATAGGTCGGCCAGGTGAGCGGCTTGAAGGTCTTGGAGTCGTTGGCGGGATCGGCGCTCTCGTTGGTTTCTTCCGGCGGATTGGCCACGACGATCTTGCTGTCGTCGCCGGCCGACAGGCCGCTGTGGCCAGAAAACAGGAACAGCCGGTTGGGATTGGTCTGGGCGAAGATCGAGCAGTGGTAGGCGTCGCAGACGGTGAAGGCGTCGGCCAGCGCGTAATAGAACGGGATGTCTGCGCGCTTGAAGTAGCCCATGGTCAGGGGGCCCTTGGCCGCGATCCAGGCGTCGTGGTGTTTCCAGCGCGCGTGCGACCCCTTCCAGCTGTGGTCCAGGCTGAAGATGGTCTCGGCCCGGGTGGCGGCGGTGTCGAGGTGGAACGGCCCGACCGTCCCGGCGCCGTCCTTGGCCGGCTGGCTCCAGACCGGCTGGCCCGCGGGCAGGTCGATGGGTCTCGGATCGCCGAAGCCGCGGACGCCGCGCAGGGTCCCGAAATAGTGGTCGAAGCCGCGGTTCTCCTGCATCAGGATGATCACGTGTTCCACGTCGCGGATGGTTCCGGTGACATGATTGGCGGGGAGCGCCAGGGCCTGCGCCACGCCCGGCGGCAGGGCCGCGGCGCCCAGCGCCGCGCCGGCCGCCAACTGGAGGAAGGCCCGGCGATCCTTGGGCGTCCTGGTCATCGTGGCCCCTCACGTTACGATTTAGGCGCTTAGCATAGCCGATCAAAGAGCTGCGCGCAGCGGCTGGCGAAAAGGCTCTGGCCGGGCGTTATGTGAGTGAGCTACATAACGCTGATGATCATCCGGCGTCGCAATCTTCTCGGGGTGGCGGTCCTCGTCGCTCTGGTGTCGGGGGCGGGCGCGTCATGGGCTGCCGATACCCAGGTGGCCGTGGCGGCCAACTTCACCGACCCCGCCAAGGAAATCGCCACGGCGTTCAAGGCGCAGACCGGTCATACCGCGAGCTTGACCTTCGGGTCGTCGGGAGAGTTCTACGCCCAGATCGCCCATGGCGCGCCCTATGAGGTGTTCCTCTCCGCCGACGCAGACCGGCCGAGGAAGGCCGAGCAGGATGGCCTGGGCGTCGCCGGTTCGCGCTTCACCTACGCCGTGGGCCGTCTGGCGCTCTATTCGACGACGCCAGGACTGGCGGTCGACGGCGGGGCCGTGCTGGCCAACGGCAAATTCGAGAAACTGGCCATCGCCGATCCGGCCGCCGCCCCCTATGGCGCAGCCGCGGTGCAGACGATGAAGAAGCTGGGCGTCTATGACCGGGTGAGGGGCAGGATCGTCACCGGGACCTCGATCAGCCAGACCTATCAGTTCGTCCAGACCGGCGCCGCCGAACTGGGATTTGTCGCCTGGTCCCAGGTGATCACCCAGGCCGCAGGATCGCGGTGGCTGGTCCCGTCGCGCGAGCACGATCCGATCGAGCAACAGGCGATCCTGCTCCAGGCCGGCGCGAGGAGCCCGGCGGCCAAGGCGTTCCTGGCCTTCCTGAAAAGCCCCGCAGCCGTCGCGATCATCCGGAAATACGGCTACGAGGCGCGTTAGACCGTGGCCGAGGTCATCTGGACAACGCTGAGGCTGGCCGGCGTGACCACCGTCCTGCTGTTGCTCGTCGCCACGCCCATCGCCTGGTGGCTGGCGCGCCAACGTTCGTGGTGGAAAGAGGTGGTCACGGCGTTGACCACCTTGCCGATCATCCTGCCGCCCTCGGTGCTGGGCTTCTATCTGCTGATCGCCATCGCGCCGCAGAGCCCGCTGATGGGGCTGCTGCATCCGTTCGGCATCCGCACGCTGGCCTTCACCTTCGAGGGGCTGGTGATCGGCTCGATGGTCTATTCCCTGCCCTTCGCCGTGCAGCCGATCCGCAATGCGTTCGAGGCCATGGGCGCGCGGCCGATGGAGGTGGCGGCGACCCTGCGCGCCTCGCCGCTGGACGCCTTTTTCACAGTCGCCATGCCGCTGGCGCGCCGCGGGTTCCTGGGCGCCGCGGTCCAGGTCTTCGCCCATACCGTCGGTGAGTTCGGGGTGGTGCTGATGATCGGCGGCGGGGTGCCGGGCAAGACCGAGGTGATCTCCGTGCGGATGTATCGGCTGGTGGAGTCCTTGCAGTATGGCGACGCTCATCGGTTGGCGGCGGGCGTCGTGGTGTTCTCGTTCGCCGGGCTGCTGGCGGCGCTGCTGATCGAACGTCGCGCGGATCGGAAGCTGCGATGAGCGCCACCTTCGCCGGCAAGGGGGGCGTTACGGGTCGGTTCGCGGGCACGGTCGGAGGGTTCGCGCTGGACGCGGACTTTCGGCTGGAGCCCCGGGGGATCACCGCGCTCAGCGGCCCGTCGGGCGCGGGGAAGACCACGCTGTTGCGCTGCATCGCCGGCCTGACACGGCTTTCTGGCCGGCTCGTGGTCGGCGACGAGATCTGGCAGGACGAGCGGACGTTTCTGGCGCCGCACCGACGGCCAGTGGGCGTGGTGTTCCAGGAGCCCAGCCTGCTGTCGCACCTGTCGGTGCGCGGCAACCTGCTTTATGGCGCGCGCCGCAGTACGGCGAAGGCGGAGATCGGCTTGGATGACACTGTCGACCTGCTCGGTCTGGGGCCGCTGCTCGGGCGCGCGCCGGCCAACCTGTCCGGCGGCGAGCGACAGCGGGTGGCGCTGGGCCGGGCGCTGTTGTCGCAGCCGCGGCTGCTGTTGATGGACGAGCCGCTGTCGAGCCTGGACGCCGGCGCCAAGGCCGAAATCCTGCCCTACCTGGAACGGCTGCACCGCGCGTTGGAAATCCCCGCGCTCTACATCAGCCACGACGCCGGCGAGATCGCGCGCCTGGCCGACCACGTGCTGCTGATGGACGCCGGCAAGGTCTCGCCCGGCGGGGCGGTGGAGCGCGGCGAGCTCGCCGCCTTGAGCGCCGAACAGCGCGACGGCCTGGCCCTGGCCGCGCTCAGGGCTGGGCTGGCGCCGCAGTTGTAGGTTCGAACTCCCGGCCGAGCCGCCAGTCCAAGGCCAGGTAGATCAGTCCGCCGGCCCCGACGACGAGCGCGTGAATGGCCCAGAACTGCGCTGCCGGGAGGCGCTCGTACAGGCCGCCCAGACGGCCCGAGATCACGCTGCCGAGGAAGGCCGAGGTGACGTTCACCCCCATGAGGGTGGCGCACAGACGCGGCGGCGCCCCCTTCGAGTAGAAGGCCTGCGCCACTGGCGTAAAGTAGAGCCACCCGAGGTTCGAGGCGAGGTGGAACACCACGGCCCAGAGGAACGGGGTGCGCCCGGATGCGTCGGTCACGAGGCCCGCGGCCGCCAGCCAGAAGGTGGACAGCGAGAAGATGAAGCAGCCGATGGCGAGTTTGCCGAACGAGCCCGGCTCGCGGCCCCGGCTCGCCTGCCAGCGCCAGAACATCAGTATCGGCGGCAAGCAGATGAAAGGCGCCAGACCATCCAGCGATTGCAGCCAGGGCACCGGAACGGTGAAGCTTCCAATGGCCAGCTCCAGATGGTCGCGGACCCAGAGGTTGTAGGTGTTCCACACCTGCGACTGGGCGACCCAGAACATGGCCGAGACCGGCACGAAGGCGATCAGCAGGGCGACGCGTCGGCGCTCGGCCGGCAGGAGCGGTTCGGCGCTGACCGCCTGTCTTGGCGAGGCGTGCAGCACCACGCTGCGCTGGCCCATGAGGTAGACGACAAGGCCGATCAGCATGCCGAAACCCGCGAAGGCGAAGCCCGCGTGCCAGCTCCACGCCTGCGCCAGCCAGCCGGTCACCACCGGGGCGATGAAGGCGCCCAGGTTGACCATCGCGCCATAGATCTGGAAGGCGACGTCGCGCCGCCGATCGCCCGGCGGATAGAGTTCGCCCACCTGCGGGGCGAGGTTGCCGCGCAGGAACCCCGCGCCGAAGATCAGCAGGGCCAGAGCAAGCAGGAAGGACTGGTCGAAGGCCATGCAGAAATGACCGGCGGTCATCAGGAGCGCGCCCAGCGTGACGCCGCCCTTGCGCCCAAGCCACCGGTCGCCGACGGCGCCGCCGATCACCGGCGTAAAATAGACCAGGCCGACGTAGATGCCGAAGATCTGCGAGGCGAGCGCCTGGGTCGAAAGCGGTCCGGTGACCTGTTCGATGGCCGCCCGGAAGCCTGTGAACCCGGCGATGTGCTCAATGTGGCCCGGCGTGAACAGCTGGCCGACCATGTAGAGCACCAGCAGCGCCTGCATCCCGTGGAACGAGATGCGGTCCCACAGCTCCGTCCCCGCCAGCACCACAAGGCCGCGCGGATGGCCGAACAGGGTCCGCTCTTGCGAAACCTCCGCCTCTGCCGCAATCGCCGTCATGCCGCCCCCCAGGGTTCAGGGCGCGAGCTTGGCTGGCTTATGGAGTCATGGCTAGGGCCGGCTCGGCGCGCAGGGTCTGGGGGACGAGGGCCGAGGCGATCACCGAGACCACGAAGGCCGCGATCAGGGTCACGACGATGGCCGCGCCGGTGGGCAGGTCGAACAGCGAAGAAACCAGGAGGCCCAGCACATAGCCGACGACGCCGACGCCATAGCCGACCCAGAGCCGGAGTTTCGGCGCGAAGCGTCTGGCCGCCAGCGCCGGAACGATCAGGCTGGCGAACACCAGATAGACGCCGACCAACTGCACCGACTGGGTGACCACGAGCGCGAACAGCACATAGAAGCCCACCAGGCCCAGCCGCTCGCGCAGGCCGAACCAGATCGCCAGCGCCACGGCGTAGAAGGCGGCGATGGGCCACAGGCTGGGGATCGTGACCCAGAGAATCTGGCCCACCAGCAGGTCCTTCAGATGCTCGCCGCCATGCGGGTTGTTGGCCAGCAGCAGCAGTTCGACGCTGGCCGCGGCGACGAACAGCACGCCGATCAGAGCCTCCTGCACCTGCGGCCACATCCTCTCGGTCCAGGTCAGCAACAGGGCGCCGATCAGGGCGGCGGCGCAGGCGGCGGCCTGCACCGTCCAGCCGTGCGGGTCAGAGC
>JANXXA010000218.1 GCA_025350885.1 Phenylobacterium sp. | reverse complement strand
GACAGGTGGCTCTTGAGGAACCTCGCCATGCGTGGAAGGCCTGGTCGTACTCCGGAGCCGCGATGTAGGCCCAGAAGGCGAGCAGCAGACTGTCGAAACATCCTTGAACCTTTCGTCCTTTCGTCCTTACGTCCGCATCTGACGCACCCACATGTTCCACTGCCCGCATGTTGGACGCGCTGACCATCACCGAGGCCGAGGCGGCGGGGCTTTCCGAGCTCGCGGCGCTGGACTTGGCCATGGCCCGGGACTTCGCGGCCCGCGCCCGGGCGGCGCAGGATCCGGACACCGCCAACGCCCTGGCCCGCACCTATCAGCGGATGGGACGGTCCTACCGCCAGTCTCTGGCCCTGAAGGCGCGGCTGGCGCGCGAGATCGCCCAGGCCGACCGCGAACCTTCCCCGCCCAGTCCCCGCGACGAGGCGCGCATCGAAGCCCGGATCGCCGAGATCCGCCGGCCCGTCCAGCGGGTGATCTGGGCCGAGCACGAGCCGGCCGAAGCCGCCGACCCGCTGGACGACCTCGCCGGTTATTTCTTCGAGCTGCTGGAAACGCGGCTGGACATCCTTGCCCGCGACAACCGTTTCGGCCTGGAGCCGCTGGACGTCCATGTGGTGTCAATCTGCCGCGACATGGGCCTCGACGTCGGCCTCGCGCGCCGCTGGCGCGACCTCCCCGACCCGCCCGCCGCGGCCTTCGACGACCCGCACGATGAGCCCGGCTGGCACGGCTCCGGCTGAGCGCCGCCCGCGCCGAAGGCGCTGAGGATTCGACCGCCAAGACGCCAAGCCCGCCAAGGGCGCCCGGGAAACCTCAGGCGCCGCCCGACGCATGGCCGCTTGGCGTCCTTGGCGTCTTGGCGGTCTTCTCATCATGAAACAGCCGCGACGCCGGGGTCCGAGCTCAAGCGGACAAGCCTGAGGCCGCTAAGGAATATGGCGATGGGACGCAACCCGAACAGCGCTATGCCGTTCATGCCTGTGAGGAACTCAGGAGACCCAGATGAAAAACAAAGCTGCCAATGCGGCCCTTGCTGCCGCTTTGCTCGCCGCGGTGATGACCAGCGCGGGATGCGCGGAAAACAACTATGCTCAGGGTCCGGACCCCAGGATGGCCGCAAACAGTTACGACGGCCCGAACTATGACGGCTACCGCTATTACGCCAACCAATGCCAGCGCGATAAACAGGGCCGCAATGTCGCCGGCATCGCCCTTGGCGCCATCGCCGGCGGCCTGGCGGGCAATGCCATCGCCTCGGGCGGAGGCAAGACCGGCGGCACGGTCATCGGCGCGGCCGCGGGGGCTGCGATCGGCTCCAACATCGCCCGCTCAAGCATCAACTGCGACAATGGTCAGGCCTATTGGACGCGCGACCAGACCGCCGAGTATGACAGCTACCAAGGCTATCGGGGTCAGCACGACGACGCTTGGTATCGCCAACATGACTGCCGCTGGGTCGACAGTGACCGGGGCGACCATGTGCGGGTATGCCGGGGTCGCAACGATAACTACTACGCGGAGTATTAGGACGCCTTCAGGGCCCTTGTCGGTGAGGTCGGCTTAGGTTCGCCGGGAAGGCGCCTGGCACAGCCAGGCGCCGGCAAACTCCGACCGGGCTTCGCCTTTCGTTAACCATGTCAGGCCGATGGTGAGCGAGGTCGCGTCAGCGCGAATTCGCCAAGCTTTCCAAGAGGTCACCATGAACGGCGCCGAGGTTCTGGACGTCGGCCGCGAAGCCATCTGGCTGACCCTGCAGCTCTGCGCGCCGGTGCTGATCGTCGGGCTTCTGGTGGGCGTCGGCATCGGCCTGCTGCAGGCCCTGACCCAGATCCAGGAAGCGACGCTGGTCTATGCGCCGAAGATCGTGGCGATCTTCGTTTCCCTCCTGGTGTTTCTGCCGCTGATGGGGGCGCTGATGAGCGGCTTCATGCACCATATCGCCGCCCGCATCGCGGCGATGTAGCAACCAGGCCGGGTCGCGCCGCATGGGATCCTACGCCGCCGCCCAGCAGGTGTTCGCCGCCGGCCTGGTGTTCGCCCGGCTGGCGGCGCTGGTGATGCTGATGCCGGGCATCGGCGAAATCTTCATTCCACCACGCATCCGGCTGGCCTTCGCCTTCTCGCTGACCCTGCTGCTGTTCCCGGTGCTCAGCCTAGGCGCGCCGGCGATCCCCGCGACGGTCAGCGGCGTGGCCCTGGCGGTGATCAAGGAGACCGCGATCGGCCTGATGATCGGCGCGATCCTGCGGATTTTCATGTCCTCTCTGGCGGTGGCCGGCGAGATCGTCTCGGTGCAGACCACGCTGGCCTTCGCCCAGACCGCCAACCCGATGCAGGCCAGCCCCTCGACGACCCTGAGTACGTTCCTGGGGCTAATGGGCATCCTGCTGATCATGACCACCAACCTGCACCACATGTTCCTGGGCGCCATCGTGCGCTCCTACACGTTGTTCCCGTTCACCCGCGACCTGCCGCTGGGCGACGCCTACGCCTTGGCCCTGCAGACGGTGAGCAAGTCCTTCGCACTGGGCCTGCAGCTTGCCGGACCCGTGGTCGCGCTGTCGCTGATCTTCAACATCGCCACCGGTCTGATCGGCCGGGTGATGCCGCAGTTCCAGATCTTCTTCGTCGCCACGCCGCTGATGCTGCTGTTGGGACTTTCGGTGTTCGCGCTCAGCCTGGGGACCATCGGCATGGTCTGGGTGGACCGTTACCGCGAGCTGATCGGACTTTTCAGCTAGCGACATGAGCGAAACCAACGACGCCGCATCCCGCACAGAAGAAGCCACAACGCGAAAGCTCGCCCAGGCGCGCGAGCGAGGCGAGGTCATCAAGACACCGGACCTGCCGACCATGGCCTCGCTGACCGCCGTGGCGGCGGTGGTCGGGCTGGCCGGCGGGGGACTGTCGCGCGACATGGCCGGCGCACTGCGGCCGTTCCTGGCGGCGCCGGAGACCATGCATCTGGCCGGCGCGGGCGGAGTCGCGGTGGCGCATGCGGCGATGATGGCCGCGTTTCCGGCGATGGCGTGGGTGCTGCTGGCGGCCTGCGCGGCAGGCGTTGCCGGCAACTTGGTGCAGACCGGCTTCATCTTCAGCGCCCAGGGTCTGGCCTTCGACCTGTCAAAACTCTCGCCGGCGCGGGGGTTCAAGCGGGTGTTCGGGCTCGATGGCGCGGCCCAGTTCGTCAAGTCTCTGGTCAAGTTCCTGCTCACCGGGGGGCTCGCCTGGTGGGTGCTGCGCCCGCACCTGGCCGAGCTGGAAACCCTGTCGCGGATGGCGCCGCTGACCACCCTGACCTTCGCCGCCGACATCCTGCGCCGGCTGGTGTTCGCCGTCTGCGGCTTCCTGCTGATCGTCGCCGCGGCCGATTATTTCTGGCAGCGCCGGCGCTTCCTGGCACGGATGAAAATGACCAAGGAGGAGGTCAAGGAGGAGTTCAAACAGACCGAGGGCGACCCGCACATCAAGGCCCGCCAGAAGCAGATGCGGGTCGAGCGCGCGCGCCGCAGGATGATCCAGGCGGTGCCGGGCGCCACCGTGGTGGTGATGAACCCCACCCACTATGCCGTGGCGCTGAAGTACGACGCCGCCGAGACGCCGGCGCCGATGTGCGTGGCCAAGGGCCTCGACGCTGTCGCCCTGCGGATCCGCGAGGTGGCCGAGGCGGCCGGCGTGCCGATCATCGAAGATGCGCCGCTGGCGCGCGCGCTGTTCGCCGCGGTCGAGGTCGACGATGTGATCCCCCCGGCGCACTATGAGGCGGTGGCCAAGATCATCGGCTTCATCCTCAACGCCGGCCGCAAGGCCGCCGCCAGAGCGCTTCCCGCGACGCTGCGATCCGGCGCGCTGTAACCCGATGCGCGCTGTGACAGAATGCAGATGATCGATTCGCCGCATCGCGGCGTCCGGGGCCCGTCTAGGGCCGGGAAGGAAGCGTTCTCGCTCCGCATGGCCGAGCCGCAGGTCCGCAAGGCCGCCCCGTCACCTACGAAACGCGGTCGGTTCGACACGCTGACCGCGCTGGCGGTGGTGTTCTTCCTGTTGGCCGTGGTGTTCGCGGCGGCCCCCGCGGTCAACGCCGGCCCCGCGACGCTGGCCGGGCTGATGCTGCTGATCGGGCTGTTCGGGGTCGCCTGCCTGGGATTGCTCGCCCTGCGCGGGTCGGCCGATGCGCCCGCAGAGCGTGAGCCCGCTGGCGCCGAGCTGGTCGCGGCGCTGAGCGAGCCGGCCGCCATCGCCGCGCCGGACGGGCGGGTGCATGCGGCCAACGCGGCGTGGAAGGCGGCCATCGGCCTGACCCGGCGGCTGCCAAAATCCGGGGCGTCGGGCGCCAGCCTGTTTTCCGCGCTGACCGCGGCGCGGCGGGGGGAGACCTCTCGCGCCAGCCTGAAGGCCGGTGGGGCCGAGCACGAGGCGGTGGTCTCGCCCTTCGGCGCCCGGCGTTTCCTGGTGCGACTGACCGGTCCGGCGGGCGGCGCCCTGGCCCTGCCGCCGGCGGCGATGGAGGTGCTGAGCGCGTTTTCGTCCGCCGTCCCGCCGCCGCCCAGGGTGCTTGACGCCTTCGCCGCGGCCTCGCCGTTCGGCGCCGCGCTGCTGGAAGGCGAGGACCCGTTCGAGGCCAGGATCATCGAGGCCAATCCGGCGCTGAAAGCGGTCGCCGTCGGCGGCGCGGTCGGCCAGGCATTTGGCGACCTGATCGAACCGTCCAGCCGCACCGACGCCGCTCAGAAGCTGGCCGCCGGGCAGGGAACCGGCGCCCCGGTGGAGGTGCGTCTGGCGCACGATCCCGCCCGCATCGCCCACCTTTACCTGTCCAGGAGCGTCCTGTCTGAAGCAGGCGTGCGCTGGGTGGCCTATCTGGTGGACGTCTCCGAGCAAAAGCAGATCGAGCTGCAGCTCGCCCAGAGCCAGAAGATGCAGGCCATCGGCCAGCTGGCCGGCGGCGTCGCCCACGACTTCAACAACCTGCTCACCGCCATCTTCATGCAGCTCGACGTGCTCGCCACCCGCCATCCGGTCGGTGATCCCTCCTACGAAGGGCTGAACGAGATCAAGCAGACCTCGACCCGGGCGGCCGATCTGGTGCGCAAGCTCCTGGCCTTCTCACGCAAACAGACCGTGCAGCGCGAGATCCTCGACCTGGGCGAGCTGATCAGCGAGTTCGAGGTGCTGCTGCGCCGCGTGCTCTACGAGGACGTCAAGCTCAGCACCGACTATGGCCGCAACCTTCCGTTGGTGCGCGCCGACCGCGGCCAGCTGGAGACCGCGGTGATGAACCTGGCGGTCAACGCCCGCGACAGCGTCCGCGCCCACGGCGGCGGCTCGGTGAAGATCCGCACCGCTCGCCTCACCCAGGCCCAGGCCCAGACTCTGGGCTATCCGTCAGCGCTCGGCGACCAGGCGCTGATCGAGGTCTCCGACGACGGCCCCGGCATCCCGGCCAATGTGGTGGACAAGATCTTCGACCCCTTCTTCACCACCAAGCCGGTGGGCGAGGGGACGGGCCTGGGCCTGGCCACCGTCTACGGCATCGTCCCGCAGTCCGACGGCTGGATCACGGTGGAGTCAAAACCGGGCGAGGGCGCGGCGTTCCGCATCTTCCTGCCGGTGCATGTGCCCGTGCCCGGCGTCGCCGCGGCGCCGGTTCTGGCCGCGCCCAAACGCCCGGTCGCCCGCGACCTCTCCGGCGCCGGCCGCATTCTTTTCGTCGAGGACGAGGACGCCGTGCGCGGCGTCGCCGCCAGGCTGCTGCGGCTGCGCGGCTATGAGGTGATCGAGGCGGCCAGCGGTGAGGAAGCCCTGCAACTGGCCGAGGCGCACGCCGGGACCATCGACCTGATGATCTCCGATGTGGTGATGCCGGGGATGCAGGGACCCGACCTGCTGAAACAGGCGCGCGGCTATCTGGGCTCGGCCCCGGTGATGTTCATCTCCGGCTATGCCGAGAGCGAGTTCTCCGACCTGCTGGAAGGCGAGGTCAACGTCTCCTTCCTGCCCAAGCCCATCGACATCAAGACCCTGGCCGAACGGGTGAAGCAGGAGCTGCAGAAGGCGGCGTGAGGGTTGCGTCGAAACAAGCTACGTGTTCACGAGCGTCGAGCAGCTGATCGACGATTTCTGGGCGGACGTGCGAACTCTGCGAGGCAGTGAATGACCAAGATGAACGTGACGGTCGGCGGTGACTTTGAAGCGGAAACGTCCAGCCGCTTCATCGACGCCTGGCGCCGCGCCGAGGCTGGAGAGGGCTTCCGCGAACGGCATCTGGCGTTCGAAAGCTGGGACGCTCTGTCCAAGCTGCTAACCGGCAAGCGTATGGCGTTGCTGCGGTACGTCCGCCGCCATGACGTCGCCAGCGTGCGGGCGCTGGCGAAGGCTCTCGGCCGCGACTACAGCAACGTGCATGCCGACGTTCAGGCGCTGTCGGTCGCCGGACTGATCGAGGCAGGGAACGGCCGGGTCCACGCCGACTACGACGCTATCGAGACGCTGATCGCGATTTGAGGGACAGGGTTCGACGGTCGGCCAGGGCCGCCTCAGCCCGCGCCCAGCGCGAGACCACCGACCCGCCGCCTCCAGCGCCCAGGCATGGCGCCGCGCAACATCGCGGTTCTGGCGGCTGTAGGAGATGAAGACGTCGGTCATCGCGCCAGTATGACGTTCAGGCCGGGAATGGTGAGTTCGCCCCACGCCCTGTCGGTTGTTATGGCCGGCAGCCCCTCGGCAATGGCCAGCGCCATGCAGGTCCGGTCGCCGAGGCCGCTGCCTTTGAATTTTGTCGCCGGATACAACATGGCAGCTGCCCAAGCATCGTCAGCCTCGTGCGCACGGAATTCAAGATTGAGCGGACTGAGCATATCGCGCGCCACTTTTTCGGATGCACCGTCAGCGACCAGCACCTTGATGACTTCCTGTAGGTTCACTGTCGAGATCATTGCGTCGCCGGCATAGTTCGCGACGATATCGGCTCCGGGTTCGTCTCGGAGCAATGCAATCAACGCGGATGCATCGAGTACGGCAAGGGCCACGTGTCAGCGATCCCGGGCGTTCTCTTTTGCCGCCTCCTGCCGTCGCTCTTCGAGAAAATCATCGCTCGAAGTGCCGTTTTTCACGTGCTCGCGATAGAGCGCCTGCGCCCGCTTGACGTTGCTGGCCATCGAGGTGAGCTTGACCTCATCGCCATCCACCGACAGCGAGACAACGCCCGCCCCGGTCACGCCGAGGGCTTCGCGTGCGGCTTTGGGTAGAACGACCCGGCCATTGGCGGCGACCCGCATGGTGACGACTTGCGACATGAATGACACTTTCGCGTTTGTGACACAGGCGGAGGTTATGCCACAGCTGGCGGACTGTCCACAATCGGACGCGCGATCCTCAACGCCTCAGCTGACCCTATTCAACACCGATCCCGGCAAGGCGCAGGCCTTCGAGAACCTTGGGCTTCAAGGAGCCATCGCGCACCTTGATCAAGGTAGACCTCGTCTCTCGCTTTGAGCGGATAGCAGACATCATCCAGCGCCCGGGCCTCAACGGTCCTGCCCAGAAAACCATAGGCGGCGCCCTGCATCGCGTTGAACGCAGACCGGGTACCAGGAAACTGTTCGGCCGCCTCCCGTAACACCGGGATCGCCTCTTCAAACCGGTCCAAATGGAACAAGGCTATCCCTTGACCCGCAAAGATGGACAAACGCCAAGGCGAGCGCGGGTCGAGCCTCAGCCCGGCCTCAAAAGCCGCCGACGCCTTCGTCGGGTTTGGTACGAAGACGTTGACCCAGCCAGAGAGCATGTGCGTGACCGAATCGCCGGGATTCATCTCCAACGCCCGTTCAATCAACGCATTCACCGTGGCGATCGGCTGGCCACACTGCAGGAGGCTGTAGGACGCCCAGGCGATCACCCGGTAATCGTCCCGATCCGTCCGCACCGCGCGCTGGGCCAGGGACAGACAGCTAGCGAAGACTACGTCCCGGTCCGCACGACGGCTCCAGAGGCGAAGACTATGGTATGCGTTGCTACAAAGCGCCATCGCCAGCGCGAACTCCGGATCCCGTGCAATGGCCTGATCGAACAGGCTGATCGCCTCTCTAAGTTCGGCTTCGTCGTATTTCGCCCACATATTGTGAGACCCGCGCAGGAACAGGTCATAGGCGCTCGGATCGTTGGTCAGCCGCGTGTTAGCTTGCCGCCTTTCATGGGCCTGAATGGACGAGTCGATGCGGGCGGCGACCGCACCGGCGATCTCGTCCTGCAGAGCGAACACATCATCCAGCGTGCCTTCGAAGCGCTGGGTCCAGATGGGCGTGTGGCCATCGCCATCCAGCAGCTCGACCGCGATGCGGATGGCGGCGCCGCTCTTGCGAACACTGCCCTGAAGGACATAGCGCACGCCAAGTTCGCGAGCGATGGCGCCGCTGCTGCGGGTATCGCCGCGCAGGTTGAAGCTGGTGCCGCTGGCAATCACGAACAGCGACGGGAAGCGCGAGAGCGCCGAAACAATCTCCACGACCATCCCATCGGCGAAATAGTCGGCTTCCCCGGCCCCGGCCATGGTGGCGAACGGGCGGACAACGATGGACGGCTTGGTGGCCAGCGGCTGCGGCGCGATCTGCAAGCTGGGGGCCGGCGAAGCCTCTTGCGGCGGCTCACGCCCGACATGGCGCCGGACATCAGCGAGAAGCGACTGCCAACCCCGATCATCCTGCGCGCCCTGCCAGTGGGCGAGGTCCACCGTATGGGTCAGTTCAAACATGATCGGCCTGGCGCAGGGCCTGCTCGATCTTCTCATCGAAGGACTCGCCCGAGCGCAGGCTGTTGTCCCACCAGACCTCCAGGCCCTCCGCCTCAAACGCCGCCGCAAACCGCCGCACTGTGTCGCGGTCGGCATGGCTGTAGGAGAGGAAGAC
>JANXXA010000176.1 GCA_025350885.1 Phenylobacterium sp. | reverse complement strand
CAGCTTGCGCGTACCCGACACCAGATGCCGGGCCATGCTCGCCTGAGCCGGGGTCGCCGCCAGATCGACGAGTTGTCGTTCCAGTTGCGCCCAGGTGAAGGTCGGAAGCGACTCTTCCTTCGCCACCTCGGTCGGCCAACGGGCCTCGAAGTCGTCGATTTCGCGACGCAGGCGAAGCGCCCGCCCGATCACCGCCCGATTGTCGAAGTTCTGCCAGTCGCCCATGGGGCTCCCCCTCTGTTGCCGGCTCATCCGGCCAGAGGTTAACGGCGGCGTCTGTCCTGACCGTGTCATGTCCTGATTCAGTCAGGACATGGTTAACGTCGAGGCGTCGCGCCAGCCGGGCGGCAGCGTAGCGATCCTCGACGCCCAGCTTGCGACGGGCGCGGTCGCAGTAGGTATCCACCGAGGTCTTGGACATGCCCAGTTCGCGGGTGATCTGCTTGGACGACAGGTGCTGGTCGACGAGGCGCAGACACTCGCGCTCGCGCGGAGTCAGCAGGTCCACGGGATCGTCGGTGATGTCATCGCGGGCGCGCATCAGGGCGCTAGTAAACGACGACTTTTGGCGCACGTCTACTTTAAGGCGAAGGGGGCATCGCGATCAGCTACACTGTGACGCATCAGGAGGCGCCGGCGATGGACGCGAAGGACCCCGGCCGGACCGCGCAGCTGGAGCTGGCGATCGGCGCCCGGATGCGGACGCGCCGGCGGCAGCTGGGACTGTCGCAGTCCGATCTCGCCGGTCGCCTGGGGGTGACCTTCCAGCAGGTGCAGAAGTATGAGCGGGGCGCCAACCGCGTGGCCGCCTCGACCCTGCTGGCGGCTTCGGTGACGTTGAACACCACGGTGTCCTGGCTGGTCGGCGAGGAAAGCTCGGGCCGCGAGGACGATGACGACGTGTTCCGGGCGTTGTCGCGCCCCGGCGCTCTGGAGATCCTGCAGAGCTTCAACGCCATAGCCGATACGCGCACCCGCTCGGCCCTGCTGGCGCTAGCCCAAGAAATGGCCGCGTCGCCCCGCGACGGCGACGGATGAGCCAACCCCAGCGGGAAGGGCTCCGCGGCTTGAGGGACCGTTAAGCCGTTTGCGGTTATCGCAGGGGCCATGCGCAGACCTCCACGAACCCCTGCCGAGCGTCGACCGCGGCGCGCGCAGATCAACGCCGAGCAGCTGGCGTCGCTGAGCCACGAGTTCCGCACACCGCTGAACGGCGTTCTGGGCATGGCGCGGCTGCTCGAGGGGACGCGCCTGACCGCCGAGCAGCGCGCCTACGTCACGGCCTTGCGCGATTGCGGCGAGCATCTCCTGACCCTGGTCAACGATGTGCTGGACTTCGCCAAGCTGGGCGCGGGCAAGATCGAGCTGCACCCTGGCGACGTGGATGTCGAAAACACCCTGCGTGCGGTCTGCGAACTGCTCTCGCCGAAGGCCCGCGAGAAGGGTCTGGAAATCGCCTGGGCCGCGCCAAAGGATGTGGGGATGGTCAGCGCTGACGAGGGCCGCCTGCGCCAGATATTGCTGAATTTCGCCGGCAACGCCGTGAAGTTCACCGCCGACGGCGGCGTGCTGATCGGTGTCGCCCCAGCCGGACGCGGTCGCCTCAGGTTCACCGTCGACGACACCGGGCCCGGCGTGTCCGCCGCCCAGCGCGAGCGAATCTTCGAAGCCTTCGCGCAGGCCGATCCCGCCCATGCCAACCTGGGTGGGGCCGGACTTGGCCTGGCCATCGCGCGGCGGCTGGCTCTGGCGATGGACGGTGAGGTCGGGGTCGAGGAACGCCGGGAAGGGGGCGCACGCTTCTGGTTCGAAGCAGCGTTCCGGTCGCTGTCGAGCGAGGGCCCGGCGGCGGCGCTGGCCGGCCGCAAAGTCTGGGTGGCCTCCGCAAACCCCGTTGTCCGCGAGGCCGCGAGCCGACAGATCGAAGCCAGCGGCGGGGAGGCCGTGGCCGTGTGCGACGTGGCCGACCTCGTCCGGCGCACCGCCGAGGGCGATGTGGTGCTGGTCGACCATGCGCTGGCCAGGCCACCGCGCCTGCTTCGCCGGCCTGTGGGTCGTCGGGCCATCATTCTGCTGGCGCCGGAAGAGCGTCAGATGATCGGCCGCTATCGCCGCGCCGGTTTCGCCGGCTACCTGATCAAGCCCCTGCGCCGTGTCTCGCTTGCCGAACGGGTGCTGATCGCCGCCGGCGCCGGGCCGGCGCACCTGGTCAGCGGCGAGGACGAGCGGGTCGCCGCCGAGACCGCGCGGGGCAAGCATATCCTGCTGGTGGAGGACAATCCGATCAACGCGCTGCTGGCTCGCGCGCTGCTCGGTCGCGAGGGGTGCGATGTCGACCACGTGGCCCGTGGCCTGGACGCGATCGCCGCGGTCAAGGTCGGAGCCTACGACCTGATCCTGATGGACATGCGCATGCCGGGCCTGTCCGGCGAAGAGACCGCGCGCGCGCTGCGCGCGGCGGGTATCGACACGCCGATCGTCGCCGTCACCGCCAACGCCTTCGAGGACGACCGGCACGCCTGCCTGGCCGCCGGGATGAACGATTTCCTGGTCAAGCCCATGTCGCCGGACGCTCTGCGGGCCATGCTGACCCGCTGGACCGGGGCCAACTGGACGCCATCGGCGAGGCGCGCCAAGGTCGGCTGAGGCCGGGGGCAAGGGCTACCCGCGTCGGGAGGCCAAGGCATGACCGCCGAATTCACCGCCACGCGGCGCAAACGCTCGGCCGCGGAGGTGTTGCGCGAGCTGCGCCAGCCGAAGGTGGCGGTGACCCTGGCGCTGGGGTTTTCTTCCGGCCTGCCCTTCCTGCTCACCGCCAACACGCTGGGCTACTGGTTGCGCGACGAGGGCACGAGCCTCAAGGCCATCGGTTTCATCTCGTGGGTGGGTCTGGCCTATACGCTGAAGTGGCTGTGGTCCCCGGTCGTCGATCGTGTGGACCTGCCGCTGCTGGGCCGGCTCGGCCGCCGGCGCGGCTGGATGGCTTTCGCCCAGATCCTGGTCGCCGCCGGCCTGGTCGGCATCGCCATCGTCGGACCAGCCGGCCCCGGCGGGCTGACGGCGATCGGCGCCCTGGCGCTGCTGACCGCCTTCGCGTCGGCGACCCAGGATATCGCAGTCGATGCCTGGCGGATCGAGGCCGCCGCCGACAGCGACGAGCAGGGGCTGCTGTCCTCGGCCGCCGCCCTGGGCTACCGCGCCGCGATCATCGCCGCCGACGCCCTGATCCTGGCGGTGGCCGCGCGGATCGGTTGGCCCGGCGCCTACGTGGCCTATGGCCTGGCCATGGGCATCGGCCTGACCGCCACCTGGTTCGCCTTCGAGCCCACGCGCGGCGCTGTCGGCCGTTCCGCTCAGGCGTCGCTGTGGAACGCCCGCGGCTTCTTCGACGCCGTGATCGGCCCCTTCGTGGATTTCTTCCGACAGCACAGATCGCTGGGCCTGCTGATGCTGGCGGCGATCGCGGTCTATCGGCTTCCCGATTTCGTCATGGGGCCGATGTACACGCCCTATTACGTCGATCTTGGCCTGACCAAGGACGCCGTGGCCGCCGTGCGCGGATCCATCGGCCTGGTCGGCGCCCTGACGGGTGTCGCCGTCGGCGGCCTGAGCGCGGTCCGGCTGGGACTGTTTCCGACCCTGATCGCCGGCGCGGTGCTGCAGGGGCTGGGCACGGCGTCCTTCGCCCTGCTGGCCCTGCACCCCGGCGATGTGGCGGTGTTCGGCGCGGTGATGGGCGGCGACAATTTCGTCCAGGGGTACGCCGGCGTCGCGCTGATCGCCTATATGTCGAGCCTCACCAACCTCGGCTACACGGCCACCCAATACGCCCTGCTGTCGTCGGCCTATGCGCTGCTCGGCAAATTCCTCAAAGGCTTCTCCGGCGCGGTGGTCGAATCGCTGTCGGTGAAGCTCGGGGCGATGCCGGCCTACGAGACCGCCTTTGTCGCCGCCGGCCTGATCGCGATCCCGGCGGCGTTGCTGTTCCTGATCCTGGCCCGGTTGAGCCCCAAGGCCGCCGGGCAACCGGCCTAGCCCGTCAGACAGACTACCTGGGCGACGCGCAGCGTGCGGCGCAGGTCGTCGGCGACGCGGCCGTAGTTGTCCGCCGAGATCGCCGCGCCTGGAAACGCCGACAGCCGCCGGCCACCGGCCGCCAGTGTCCGCGCGGTGGTCTCCGGCGCCGTGGTGTAGATGCGGCCCCTGCGGGGCGCCTCGGCGATAGTGACGCCCACCACCCGGCCCTGGTCGTCCAGCGCCGGCGCTCCGGAAAGCCCGCCCAGCGTGCCGCTGAGCCCGTCGGTGCGCCCCGTCTCGGCCCAGACCAGCACCGGCTCGGTCCGCGCGCCGCGGCCATGCACCACCAAGTTCTCCCGGCCGATCAGCCGCGAACTGGCCTCGCCGGGCCGGCCTTGCGGAAACCCCAGGTGGAAGGCGCGCTCGCCCCGGCGCAGGCCGGCGGCCAGACCGAGCGGCAGAGGCGGAGCGCCGCCGTCGGTGGTCAGCACCGCGGTCTCCCCGTCGGGGTCGATGGAAACCCTGGCGACGACGCCCTGGCCCGGCGAGACGACGATGGCGGCCTGGCGGCAGCCGTCGACCACATGGCGCGCGGTCACCCAGACGCCGGAAGCGGCCACGGAAAAGGCGGTGCCGGCGCCGGGCTGGGTCTTGCCGGCGACCTCGACCACCACGGCGGGGTCGAAGGGGGACGCAGGCCCAAGGGCGGTTCCGTCCACCTCCGCCGTCGGCGGCGGGGGCGGCGGTGCGTCGGCCCGCTCCTGACGACCGATCGCGGCGATCAGCAACGCTGCCACGATGGCGGCGTAGATCAGCCAGTCCGGCAGCCGGGGGAAATGCATGACGCCCCTGGACTCAGCCGGAGACGGCGGCCGCGAGAATCAGCGCGGTGGCGAGCTTGGCGCCCACCAGCATCGCGGCGGCGGCCATTTCGCCGTCCTGGATACGCTTGGGAAGACCGCGCAGCACCAGGTCGACGAGGCGGAAGATCAGCAGTTGCACCAGCACGATCGCCGCGCCCCAGAGCGCCAGTTCGATCAGCGTCGTCGAGGCCTTCAGCGACACCGCCAACGGTATGGCCAGGCCGACCAGCACCCCGGCCAGCGACACCGCTGCGGCTGAATTGCCCTCGCGGATCAGGCTGATTTCCTTGTGGGGCGTCAGCATGACGTAGAGCGCCGCGGCCGCGAACAGGATCGTCAGCGTGACACCGAAGTGCAGCAGGGTGAGCGGGAAGCCGGTGGCGAAGGCCTGAATCTCGGGCGACTGGAGGGGCGTGGTCATGGGTGGCAGCTCCCGTGGACGGCGGCGCTTGATAGCACGCCCGGTGGAGCTTGCGGAAAGCGCCTTAGGATGCGGGCGGGGCTGGCGCCTTGCGCCGGGCGCTGGCGCGGATCTTCTCGCTTTCGCTTTTCAGCTGGCCGCAGGCCGCCAGGATGTCGCGGCCACGGGGCGTGCGGATCGGCGAGGCGTAGCCACCGCGGTTGAGGATCGCCGCGAAGCTTTCGATGGTCCCCCAGTCGGAGCATTCATAGGTGCTGCCGGGCCAGGGGTTGAACGGGATCAGATTGATCTTGGCGGGGATGCCCTTCAGCAGCTGGACCAGCGCCCTGGCCTCGGCCGGGGTGTCATTGACGCCCTTCAGCATGACGTATTCGAAGGTCACGCGGCGCGCATTGGACAGTCCCGGATAGGCGCGGATGCCGGCCATCAGCTCGGCCAGCGGATATTTCCTGTTGAGCGGCACCAGGGTCTCGCGCAGCGGGTCATTGGTGGCGTGCAGCGAGATCGCCAGCATCGCCTGGGTGCGCGTCCCCAGGGGCTCCAGCTCCGGAACCACGCCCGACGTCGAGACGGTGATCCGCCGGCGCGAGATGGCGATGCCTTCGTTGTCGGCGATGATGTCGATGGCGTCGGCCACGGCGTCCAGATTGTAGAGCGGCTCGCCCATGCCCATGAAGACGATGTTGGAGAGCCGGCGGTCTGCCTTCGGGCTCGGCCATTCCGCCAGGTCGTCGCGGGCCACCTGCACCTGGGCGACGATCTCGGCGGCGGTGAGGTTGCGGACCAGCGCCTGGGTGCCGGTGTGGCAGAAGCTGCAGTTCAGCGTGCAGCCGACCTGGCTGGAAACACAGAGCGCGCCGGCGCGGCCGACGTCGGGGATGTAGACGCACTCGACCTCGATGCCCGGCGCGGTGCGGATCAGCCATTTCCGCGTGCCGTCCCTGGAAACCTGACGCTCGACGATCTCCGGGCGGGCCAGGGTGAAATGCTCGGCCAAGGCGGCGCGCATCGCCTTGGCCACGTC